>JAMOBJ010000028.1 GCA_039908095.1 Nitrospirae bacterium YQR-1 | reverse complement strand
TAACTTCAATAAAGGCATCGGTTCCGTCATCGCCTAATTTCTCTCTTAACGGTCTTGGTATTGTTATTACTGTCATATTTTCAGGATACCATAAAAATAAAATATTTGCAATACGTCCGGAACATCTAATATTGTGTTATTGCAGCCATTTCACCATCGCTGTATGCTACGCTTTTAATGGCGGCAGTGGTATTTCCCTGTTTTCTATCCACATCATTTTTACCAGCAACAACAAAACAAATTACAGCTGAGATTTTATATAAAACTCAAACGTCTTATACCAATATGTATAATTCAGTTTGTAAAGGTTGTCATTGCGAGCTCAGCTTGGAATCATTAAGTCCGGACTTTATATGGAGACTTTTACCAAAAAAAGACACTATTATAGCCTGGGAAAAATCCTCCATTTTTTATTCCTGTTTTTTGGGCGGCTCTAGTTTTGTATCTGTTGAGGACTCCTGCTTTGGCTCTGCCGCCTGCTCAGGTTTTACCGTTGGCTCAGGCTGTGGAGTCGGCTCAGGTTTTGCTGTTGCAGCAGGTGTTGGAGTTGGAGTTGGAGTTGGAGTTGGAGCAGGTGCCTGAGTTGGAGTCTGCTCAGATGCCGCATCTTTTGGCTGCTCAGGTTGTGAGTCAGGAGTGCATGAAATTTTTCCATCTTTTGAATAGCAAGCTCCCCACATGCCATAAACCATACACCGCCCGTAACACCCTCTAATCTCTCTGTTGCAGATATTTGCAAGCGTGGCATAATCATAACAAAACTGGCATGTGGAAAAAAGGCCTTCACACAGAGGTACAATGACAGAGCCTCTAACATCAAGCGGCTTTTGGTAACCAAAACATGAGACCCTGGTAAGTGTGCAGACATTTGAGCTTACCTCAGTTGAAAACAACTGAGACACTATGCACAATATAAACAGCCACAAAACATATCTTTTCATTTTCCCTCTCAGAGTTACCAGTGCTATACAATTTCTATCTGTTTTTAAGTATCTTACATATAGCATCGGCAACACCGGAGGTTCCTACTGATGTAGGGTCATCCGGTGAGGGCTTCATGTCATATGTCACGTCTTTGCCTTCCCTGATTAATGCTGCAATGGCATTGTCAAGTCTGCTTGCGGCGCTGCGTTGCCCAAGATGGTTTAACATCATAATTGCCGATAACATCATAGCCATAGGATTTACCTTATTTAATCCCTTGTACTTAGGGGTACTTCCATGTGTGGCTTCAAACACCGCCATCTCTGCTCCTATGTTTGCTCCCGGGGCAAGACCGAGACCTCCTATTAAACCCGCCGCCAAATCCGATACCACATCACCATACAGATTCGGCAACACCAACACATCGTACTGTTCAGGCTTCTGCACAAGCTGCATACACATGTTATCTATGATTCTGTCTTCAAACTCAATGTCAGGGTACGACTCCGCTACTTTTTTTGATACCTCAAGAAATAAACCGTCTGAAAATTTCATGATATTTGCCTTGTGCACCGATGTTATCTTCTTTCTGCCGTTAGCACGGGCATAGTCAAAAGCAAAACGCACTATCCTCTCCGTACCGAAAACTGAAATCGGTTTTATACTTATCCCGGAATCATCTCTTATTGTCTTACCGGTTTTGGACTTTATAAAATCAATAAGTGACAAAGCACCTTCACTGTCTTTTTGGAACTCTATTCCTGCATAGAGATCCTCGGTGTTTTCCCGCACAACCACAATATCCACGCCTGGAAACCTTGTTCGAGCCCCTTCATAAGTCTTACATGGCCTCAGGCAGGCATAGAGGTCAAGTTCCTGCCGCAGGGTGACATTGACACTTCTGAAACCCGTTCCCACAGGTGTCGTTACAGGCCCCTTTATTGCTACCTTGTTTTTCTTTATGCTTTCAATAACTCTTGCAGGCAGGGGATTACCCTCTGTCTCAAAAACATCAATTCCTGCATTCTGTATATCCCAGTTGATCTTAACCCCTGTGGCCTCAACGACCCTTACAACCGCCTCAGTTATCTCAGGGCCGGTACCGTCACCGGGAATCAACGTCACGTTGTGTGTCATAAGTTTACCCTCAAAATATCTCTTACCTCTTCAGGGTTGCTGGCTATAAATTTCAACTCGTCATCGGTCAGTGGTTTTTGAGTATGCAGGTTGGCATATTGAACAAGCTCAAGTATGTCACGTGCCTCATCATCGTTGCTGAAGTAAACGCCGAGGTTATCATAAACATGACGAAACCCCTTTATGCCGCCATAAGCGCCGGTGGTAATCACCCTGCCGGTTGCAAGCAAATCCGAGTGGCCGCGCCCAACATCCTCCGGGTCGTATAATTCATAGTTTCTTCTGTCTTTTAACGCTCCATCTGCATGAATCCCGGACTCATGAGCAAACACATTTGCTCCGACACCGGGCTGGTTTATAGGAAGCGGAAGACCAAACGCATAGGAACCATATTTGGCTATCTTCCATGAATGTTTCAGATTCACATTGTCCTCAAGATAGACCTTGTCCTTGAAGTGGTTTGAATACTTAAGGGCAAGCAAAATAGAAACCAGATCGGCATTTCCAGAGCGTTCACCGTAACCGTTTATCGTGGTGTTTATGTAGGTATCCAGGCCGCACTCCACGGCTGCCCTTGCCCCGGCTATTGATATTGCCTCAGCCATACCCAAATCGTTATGACAGTGCATCTCTATTGGAAAATTTGTTTTCTCGGATAGTTCCTTTATTTTTTCATATATTGAAATAGGTCCCTCCGTCCCCAGTGTGTCACAGTACCTGAAGCGGTCCGCCCCTGCCTCTTTGCCGGCTAATATGAACTCCTCCAGTTTATCCAAATCCGTGCGTGAAGCATCCTCTGCGTTTACTCCAAGAGTTTCCACCCCAAGGTCACGGGCGGCCTTAGCTGCCTTTACCATTTGATCCACTACATCCTTAAAGGTTTTTTTGCCCATGAACTTGCCCCTTATTAATATATCTGAGGTAGAGGCTGAGATGTTTAAATGTTTCATATCCGGACAGTTCTTAAACGTTAACTCAACGTCCTCAACAACAGCCCTGCACCATCCCTCCAGATGAATCTGCTTTATAACACCCTTCTTAAACAGGCTGAGATTGGCATTAATATAGCCTATTTCATGCTTAAGTGTGGGGAAGCCCACCTCGCTCTGATAAATCCCCATTTCATCCAGATAGAGATTCAACATGGTTTTGGAGAGCTTTGGCAGCAGTATCCTCGATGTCTGCACGCCGTCACGGTTTGTTACGTCTATTATGTGGACAGTACTGTTTGGTTTATTATTTTCCATTTTTTAGCCCTCTAAAGTTAAATTTTGCCCTTATCATAACATTTAATAAATACAATATCAAGCTGAATTTTTTGCTATAGTGTATCCCCAATATGGAACAATCAGTTAAAGTATAATTAGTTGAAGTCCTTGGAGGGAAACAGATGAAAAACAGACAGAAGTTTGGCAAGGAGTACAAAGCAAAAGCAGCAATAAAAACACAATAATGACTTATAGTTCAGAAAGTTGAGGGAATTCAAAAGAAAGTTGCCAAATGCAACGCCGGCCTGTCTTACCCCCTGAAAATAAGACAGACCGGTATTGCTATATGGCTATATGGTGGGATGGGAGCAGCCGGTTTATGTCACAATTGCTGAAACATGGAGGTAGTTTCAACATTGATTCCATTACAAAGGTACATAGGCGCTTTTTTAGGGTAGGTTTTTTTTTAAGAGCTGCTCCCATTTTCCTTATTTTCTCCTTTGCATTTATCGTAGTGATACTATGATTTATGATAATTGAGTTAACGGTTGTAAAACAAGATAAATCTTATTCAAAAGAAAGGATATCTTGTGAATTGTATTTCACATATAGCGTGGTGTTTCAAATGATACCAGATATTTTTCGAGGATGAGAAGACTCTGATACACTTTTAACCCTGTGTCGGTAAGGTAATATGCTTTTGTTGAATCCTGGGAAATTATATCGGCATCTTTGAGGATTCTAAGATGGAAGACCAGTTTAGTATGGTCGTCTATCGAAAGTTCTCTGTTAAGTTCCATAAAACGGATGGTTTTTTTACGGGACAGAATTTTTATAGTGTTACGTCTAATGGGGTTACACAAAGACATCAGAATTTTGTCCATTTCGAGTTCCCCCATTTCTTTTTCAAAGGTGGATTCCTCAATTACACGGCGGATAACTGTCAGGAAAAAGTCAATATTAAAAGGTTTTGTAATGTAATCAATAGCGCCTCCCTTTATGGCGTCAACCGCATTTTCTATAGTGGCAAAGCCGGTTATAACTATTACTTTCAAGAAGGGTTTGTTCCTTTTTAATTCAGAAAGAACATCTTGTCCCTTCATTTTTGGCATTACCATATCAAGAAGTACTATATCATAGTCGTTGAAATTAACTAAATTAATGGCCTCCTGCCCGTTTGAGGCAACGGAGACACCATAGCCTGCCCCTGAGAGTATCTCGGCAATCTGCTCTCTTAATTCAGAATTATCGTCAACAACGAGTACAGTGTTCACAAAATATACCTCTGCATTTAATTAAAACCTCCACCCCTCCTACAATATGTTAAAAACGCCCGCTACACATATGCTAAATGAAAAATGTGACTTTAGTCAAGTGTGCATAAACATTTTACAATAGTTACCTTCTTTTAACATTAGAACAAGTGGGAGAAAATATTTGGCACAATAATTGCATTAATATTGGTATGGTAAGCAAAGTTGACATAAGTTCAGAAGGTGGACAGATAGCGGTAACCCAAAAAACTAAAACACTTGCCAGCCCCAGACAAGACTTTAAAACTGTATTACACGGAATCGTAAACCATGGCAAAAAAAAGGCTAACAGCAGTAGTGCAGCGCAGCAGACCCTTAAGGATTCCTTTATTAAAGCCCTGGACATTTCGTTAGCGCAAGATGACGGCAAGGACAGGAATATTTTTCCGGCAATTGGGAATTTGCTTCCCGCAGCCGGTTCAGAGGGGGATACTTCAAAAACAGCATCCACATCACTATATAATGCTATGTCTGCCTATGCCTACCATGATTCAATGTCAGCGTCAAGTAATGTGACAAACCGACGGGATTTTGAACAATCGTACAAGAACCTTAATGAAACAACCTCTGTTGGGACGCCTGAACTTAACAACAACACTGATAACCTTGATGAGGCAAATACAATAGCTCCAAATCCGAGAGTTGACAGATATGACGACATAGTGCAGAGTGCAGCCAACAAGTACGGAATAGACTCTGCGCTGATTAAAGCAGTGATACGTGCTGAAAGCGGGGGCAATGCTAAGGCGGTATCCAGTGCCGGTGCAAGAGGGTTAATGCAGCTTATGCCTGCAACAGCCAGAGAGCTGGGAGTAAAGAACTCGTTTGACCCTAAGGACAATATCGAGGGCGGCACCAAATACCTCCGGCAACTATTGGACAGATATAACGGTAATGTCAATCAGGCTATAGCCGCATATAACTGGGGTATGGGAAATCTCGAAAGACGACCGTCAAAAATGCCTGCTGAGACAAAAAACTATATCACAAAAGTGCAATCTTACTATAAGAATTATTCAGGTAACTTCGATAACACTGAGATTGCTTAAAACAGTAATACCAAGTAGCAGTCAAAAGAGTAACGAGGCGTTTACTTTTGAATTAGAATTGGAACTATCACTTTTAATAAGAGTTTGAGAGATGTCCCGGGGGCCTATTTTTATCAACTCACCGGACAGTGCATCGCTTATCAGTTTGTTGTAGCGTACCACAGAGTCGTTAAGGGTGCTGTCTTCTGTGTAAACCAACAGTATCTTTGTCCTGATCTTAAGGGTTTTTAGCCGCTGTGCCGCTTTCAGGGTTCGTGATTGATACACTGTGTCGCTAATTCCGCTTTTTTGGGGATAACCATCCGTTATAATATAAAGTTCCGGATTTTCACCCTTGTTTTTCCCTGAGAAATAATGATAAACAAATTCAAGAAGCTCTGCAGTATGGGTCATCCCGCCGGCTTTAATACCCAGTATATCCAGAGGATCCGTTTCTTGAATGTTTTCGTTAAAAGCGACAAATTTTACTTTGCTTTCTCTGTAGTGCGTTGACTTATAGTAATGAAAGGACAGAGAGGCCATTGCGGCGTATTCAAGTTTACCGTACTGCTCCATAGATGTGCTGCTGTCAATGGCGATAAGTATGTTTGCTCTTTCCCCGGCTTGTCTGCGGCAGCTCATGAGGTCGTCTTTTTCTATGAGTGTTAACGCCCCTGTCACAACTCTCCTTATAACCCCTTTGACAATTGTTGAAGGCATGTGTATATCTGAGAGCAGAGACGTTTTACCGGCAAGAAAATCCTTCTTGCGTTTCTCTGCTGCGTCCTCTTTTGATGCCTTGTGGCCGCTTTTTTTGATGGTATCAAAATAGTAACTTTTCCCTGCAAAATTTATCAGGTCACGCTTTTTTACCCGTACCTTGCCGTTTGACAAAAACGTAAATCTGCCGTAAATTTCTTTAAGAAAAGCCTCAGCCTCTGTGTCATCCATACTCTTGATATTGCCAAGGTCTATGGCAGCCTGGGTATCTGTGTGGACCAGATAAAAAGGGTCCTGAAAGTCATTGTTGTCAAAAGGGAAAACCGGAGGGTTGAATGGTACCTCAAGGTTTTTTACGGCAGGATGAAGTTTCTCCATAGCTGCAAGGACAAATTTGTCTTCCATATCGTTTTCATTGTCAAGCAAAAGAGCTAATATGGATGGGGGCACGATGGAGACAGGCTTTTCATATTGGGAAGGTGTATCACACCAGTGTTTAATCTTTGTCAGCACAGGCGTCTATGAATATTTCATACGTGTTGACTTAAGATTTTAAGGACATGTCCTTATGTAGGCATCCAGGTACGATATGGCAACGCTGCGGCTTCTTTCACCCTCCGGTAACATCTCTATAAGCGGTGCAAGAACCTCATGGTCAACATTTTGCACGGCTGAATCAAAGTCATCAAACAAGTCAAAATAAGCGGCGACATTTTCAATTACCGGAAGTCTGCTTTGTAAGAAATCCCTGATTGACGGGAAATCTTTGGCAAGCATTTCCATGCAGTCGGAAAATGTTTCATCACTTGCCTGTCCAGACACCTCTGTGTAGAGGCCCTCTTTAACATCGCAGTAGCTGACAATATTTCTTCCCTCAAGTGTGGCGCTGGCTGCGGCTATCTGAGAGGCTCTTATCGATGAACGCGGCCCCAGGTAAACCGTTGCATCACTGAGCAGCCGTATTGTGTCAACAAGAAAATCGAGGAACAACTCCGGAAATTCAGTATTTAAACCCTTTCCCTCAAGCTCTTTCTTTACAACTCTGATTTCATCGTCATGGCCGACCCTGTCCACCCTTAAACCAACCAGACGATTGTTTATGGCGGTGTGGATTTGATACTCGTTTATATTGTTTGTTGTTGCTACAAAGAGAAAATCTACGGGGAAAGTCATTCTGCTGTTAGTAGGGGTGAATTGTTTTTCCTGAAGTCCCTGAATCAGTGCATACTGAGCTTCTTTGTTAAGCAGACCTAGTTCGTCCACAAACAAGATACCGCCCGAGCTCTGTGCAATCTTACCAGGCTCAAGGACACGGGGATCAAAGGGATCACCGATTTCTGCATATCTAACAAGATGATACATACCAAGAATTCGTTCCGGTTCGACATCCTCATTGCCCTGTATCCGTGCAAAACCGCTTCCCTCGGTTAAATATACCCGCTCTGCCATAACGTTATCCAAACCGCTGAATTCCTCTATGTACTTATGTCTGCAAACCGGGCAGACGTTATCATATGCGGTTACATCCCTGCCGGTCAGGTAATTATGCAGATATAAGGAATTTTCCCTTACCGGACATCCCACGTTGGTGAAAACCTGATTCTGCAGGTAGTAGTCTCTGAGGATTGTAAAAATGGCGTTACTGAGATGTGTTTTACCAACGCCGAAGTCTCCTTTAAGAAGCACACCGTTTCCGGTCATCAGAATCTCAACCAGTCTTCTTTTGACGTGGTCAAGGCCGAATATGGAGGGGAACACGTCTTTGCCGGCATCCAGATCCTTTTTCAATTGTGTCATAAAACGGACACTTAGGCTTTTGTTGCAAATATGCCCGACATCAAGACGGTTTAGAGGTATTACATCATTCTGTTTTTCTTTAATCATTATTATATAAGTGCCTTTGCTGGTTTCCGTCTCTTATCATCAACACTTATAATATCTTAATACTGTGTATTTAGTCAAGTGACCTGTACTCCCCATCTTGGTATAAGCTTTTTCAAATGATAAAGTATAGTCATAAACACTTACCGATGTTTAATTCCGGATACTTTTCCGATAAAAACGGACACAGGTGCTTATAAAGAATCTCTGATACCTGTTGAGCTCCTGTATTTGTGAAGTGCAGCCAGTCGTAGTAGTAACGTGAGTCTTTGTGTAGTTCTTTTGAAAGGTCTATGATAAATACATTTCTTTCTGAAGCGGTTTTTCTTGTGACGTCGTTATACATTTCCATAATATTCCACCAAAGCTCACCGTTATAATTGCCTGCAAATTTAAGTTTGCCTAGGTCTTTGCCGGTTGAATTGTCAATTGCATTTCCATAGAGAACCGGCTGGGTTATTAAAACCGGTACGATTGAGCTATTGACGGTTATGTCAATGAGCCTGTGAAGTCTCTGCTCATATGCACTAAGGGCTGCGGCATTCTCAGCCTTAGCCTGCCTGACCTCTTTAGCCATATCCGGCAGTGATAATGTGTTTTCAGTACGGACATCAAAAGGCTCCGTGTATAGGTGTGCCTTTGCCGCCTGCCGGAATCTGTTAATATTTTGTAAAAAGTACACCGTTTCCGTCTTTGATGCAAGATAGTTTACAAAGGTTTTAAAATTATATGTGCTGTCATGCTTTTGCATTATCGCCCGCTCGTTTGGATGTGTTTCAGACTTTTGGATTTCGTTTGCCCCGACAAGAAAGAGAACTACTTTGGGATGAATTTTTGAAATATAACTTTGAATCAATATGTAGTGTCCATAAGATGAATGCCCGGATATTCCTGCGTTATTTATCCATAGAGGATGGAAGTTTTTCTTTAATTTATTTGCTAAAAGGTCTGTCCATGTCTTGCCGTCGGATAGGAAGAGACACTCTGTTGTGCTGCCCCCGGCTGAGATGATACTCAGGTAGCCGTCCAGCCCCACAGGCGGGTCGGCACCCCTGAAACCAATGGAGTTTCTCCATACTTTTATCAGCTTGTCAATGTTTGGAATATCCTTATTTTCTATATGTATTGTCTCATTTGCTGCTAAAGTGATGTTATCCCCTCTTACAGTGAAATGGACAGGATTATAAACACGAAGAAATACCTCAAATACTATCGCTGCAACGACACAACCAACTAATACTGCAGCAACATTTTTCCAACCGGGGAATTCCATCTTTACCATCTGCTTACTCAACCGCCGGCAATAGCTCTTTTATCAGCAAATCAGCCACAAACCTGTGTCCCACCTCATTCCAGTGTAAGTCATCCTTAATGAAATATTTTTTTATTGTTTCCTCAGCCCCTGCCCCTGTGAAAAAGTACGGATACAGGTTGATTAGTTTTACATTTTTTAACTCTGAAAACTCCTTCCACTGCTGCATATAAGCAGAATTATAATCATTGTTGATTATGTCTATGGGATGAGGGTAAATTACCAGAGTAATCTTTATCTTATTGTCCAGGCATAGTTTGATAACTCTCCAGGTGTTGGCCTTTGCCAATTCCAGTCCGACAATATCCATGTTTATTGGATTTGAATTGCCGGTTTTTTGCACAGCAGTGGTAGCATTATCAGCTGTTTGTTTGCAGTATATTTTATTCTGTATCTGTCCGTATTTTTTTAACAGATAGTTAATTACCATGATGTCACTTTTCAGAAAAAAAACTATTTTTTGCAATGCTGCCGGTTTTGACGGCCTGAAGCCTAAATACCTAAGCTCATCCTTAATATCAGATATGTCGGCAAAAAGTATAACCTCATCGAATTTAAGCCCCTGAATTTCCATTAAATATTTTAGCTTATAATAATATAACACAGGGCTGTAACTCTGAACTCCGGAATTAAAAACCTCTGTATCAGACTTTGAAAAGTAATTATCCAGCAAACCTGCAAATGTTTTTTCATAGATAACTCCCACTCCCTCGGTAAAGGAATCACCGGCAAGCAATATACGATGACGGGCTTTAGTGTTTTTCAGGTCTGTATCCTTCCGTCGCCTGTCTTTAAAACCTAATGAGTTTGTTCTTAGTTGATATGTAGTCTCTCCCCAGCGGACTTTTCCATTAAAGTTTTTTCGTAAATCGTGATGGTACTCAAATGACTCAACAATATATGGCAACGGCACAAAAATTCTTAAATAAGCCTCAAAAGCTAAAAGACATGCACTTAGTAAAATTAATACAGTAAAAACTATGGTTTTATATGGATTATGTTCAAAGATATTTTTATTATAATTAGTGCTGCTTTTCACTGTATTGCCGTCTTTAATCTTATGCTACCGGCATTATGCGATTAATTCTTCAACCCTGAGTGCTATTTCTGTTGCCTGTAACAATTGCCATAACTCAATAGGCCAATTGACCTGCTTTCCAGTTAAGGCCCCTGCAAAAGCAGCCAACTCCTCCTTGTGTCCCTTTTCAGCTGTTTTTGTTTTTAGAGTCATGCCGGATGCCCCATAAATCTGTGTGGTTTTGTAGTCATTGAGTTGTGCCGTCTTACCGTCAAAAAACACCTCCATATGCTCCTTAGGGTAGTCCTTACTGCCCATTGATGTATATGTCAGAGTACAGAGTGAGCCGTCTTCAAAGGTTATTGAGGCTGTGAAATTATCGTTTCTCTTATAGTATCCGGTATCGGGCGTAATGGATGCAGCCCCGACTGTTTTGACCTTTGAGTTGGTAAGAAATGTGAAAATGTCGTATATGTGGCAGGCCTCGCCAAGGTTTCTGCCCCCTCCCTCCGGTGTTTGTATCCAATTATCCGCCGCTATGTAGCCCCCGTTTATCCGGTAGTTTATAAATAGCGGACCGGTTCGTTTCTCCGTCTCCTTGCATATCTTTTGTATGTGAGGGGAAAATCTTCTGTTAAAACCGGCAAAAAGCATGGGAGTGCTTGCAGTGTGAGAATTTTCTTGATAAAAGCCGGCAAAAAGAGCGAGCTCTTCACGCGTAAGAGCAAGGGGTTTTTCAACAAACACGTGTTTACCGGCCTTAAGGGCATCATAAGCCATCCGTGCATGAAGATTGTGTGTTGTTGAAATCAGGAGCGCCTCCACAGAGCTATCCTTCAGAAGTTCGTTGAAGTCAGTTGTCGAGTAATCAGCCTTGAACTGCTTTGCAGCATTTAGGGCTACATGGCCGGTTCGATTCATAATTGCCCTAATATGATATAAATTATTCAGCTCCCTCAGATTCGGTAAATGCACGGCACGGGCAAAATTCCCACACCCGGCCAGCGCTATGTTTATCCGGCCACCTTTTGCCGGTTTACTCTCAGGATTGAATACTTTGCGGTTAACCGCCTCCCCGCCGCTTTGTGGATATGATAGAAGGACAATAAGCGGCTTACTCTCAGACAACTCATCATATGCCTTCTTTGCATCTTCAACTGAGTATATCCCCGAGATAAGGGAATCCAGCCTTACAAGCCCATCGGCAACAAGGCGCAGAAATTCAGACATGTTTCTGTTTTCCGTCCACCTTACATACCCAATTGGATAATCAAGCCCTTTTTCCTCATAAACTCCGTCATAACGGCCCGGGCCGTAGGAGGTCGAGACGAAAAAATCCAGCTCCTTTTCGTAAAAATCCCCTCTATTGAGATTAAGCCCCACGTCTCCGACAAGCACGACACGTCCCTTTTTCCGGCACATCTTAAATGCCGCCGATACTATGCCGTCAGAGGGCGATGAGGCGGTTATTATCACACCATCAACACCGGCACCCTCAGTGAGGCGTTTAACCGTATCAACACCGCCGTCCTGCTCCGCCTCTAAAGCACTATGCATACCAAGGGCTGTGGCAAGTGCCACCCTTTCAGGGTTAACGTCCGCTCCGATGACTTTGCAGCCGTTTGCTTTTAAAATCTGAGCCGTCAACTGCCCAAGTATGCCCAGCCCTATAACACAAAACACCTCCCCTATAGCAGGCACAGCTCTGCGAACCCCCTGAAGTGCTATCGCCCCAATTGTAACCACTGAAGCCTTTGACATATCCACACACTCAGGGATTTTAACCGCCAGATTTTTAGGCACCACTACCATCTCACTGTGCAAGGCATACTTGTTTCCACCACAAGCAACCCTGTCTCCCACCCTGAACTTTTCAACCCCCTCCCCTGTCTCAAAAACATAGCCTGAGAGAGAGTACCCTGCAGGGTTTCCACTGTTGAGCTTGCCGGTTATCAGGGAGTATGTATTTTGTAGCCCCCTTTGAGCTACCATATCCACTGCTTGTTTTATTCTCTTAGGCTCTCTTAACGCTCTTTCCCACAAAGGAGTAGCCGCATGTTGAATGCCGCTGAGTTCCGTGCCTGATGAGATTGCGGAAAAGGCTGTTTTTACAACAATACATCCCGGGGCCGCCATAGGTGGGGCAACATCTTCAACTAACACATCCCCGCCCCTTATCAGTACCTGTTTCACAGCGTACTTCCACACTCAGGCACTAGAGGGCATACATTAACCGGCATTGTAAAACTTCCGTATAACGTCAATGACATATTCAGCCTGCTCATCAGTCATATCCCCGTGTATGGGCAGACTTAAAATCTCATCCTTTAGCGCAAATGAAACAGGAAAGTCCTCTGCCCTGTGATGAAGGTATTCATAAGCCTTTAGAAATGGAAGCGGTGTTGGGTAGTGTATGCCGGTTGAGATTCCATTTTTTGAAAGATGGCTTATAAGCTGTGCTCTTTCACCTTTAACCCGTATTACGTAAAGATGATAGACGTGTATGGCTTCAGGCATTACAGGCGGGGTTATTACACAGTCCTTTAGCCCGGCATCATAAATGGCGGCAATACGGCGTCTCCGTTGTGTCCATGTATCTAAATATCTGAGTTTAACATTCAATATGGCGGCCTGAAGGCCGTCAAGCCGGCTGTTTATACCCTCAAAGTCATGGCTGTACTTTTCCACTCTTCCGTGATTGGCAAACATTTTCATCTTAACGGCAAGTGCTCCGTCATTTGTGGTGATAGCACCGGCATCCCCATAGGCACCAAGGTTCTTGCCCGGGAAAAAACTAAAACATGCGGCGTGTCCAATTGTGCCGGCATTTTTACCTTTATAAACAGAACCGTGCGCCTGTGCTGCATCTTCTACTACAAAGAGGTTGTGTAATTGTGCTATCTCCATGATTTTTTCCATATCGGCGGGCTGACCGTACAAATGAACCGGTATTATGGCTTTCGTTTTCTTAGAAACGGCTTTTTTGAGTTTATCGGTATCTATGTTATAACTTTTTGGGTCACAGTCAACAAAGACAACTTTTGCGCCTGTTGCGGTTACAGCTTCAGATGTGGCGATAAAACTGTTTGCCGCCGTTATGACCTCATCACCTGAAGTGGCACCAAGGCATTTTAAGGCGATAAAGAGAGCATCTGTGCCGTTTCCGACCCCTGCAGCGTGTTTCGTACCAATATAGCCGGCAAAACTCTCCTCAAAACTCTTTACGTGTTTGCCGCCGATAAAGGCACTGTCCATTATCACACTCTCTATCACCCCATCTATCTCTCCCTTAATTGAAAGATACTGAGCCCTCAAATCCGTAAACGGTACTTTTCTCAACTGCTCACCACCTTTTATTCTGTTGTTTTCAATGTTGTCCTTTATGAAAAAAGCGTGTCATATTTTTTACTATAGATTAAACACTTTTTTAAAATCAAATGACATAATCTCCAAGTTCATTTTAACAGCGATGTGCATCACTCCTTAGGTTCAAAAGTCATTATATCCACGGTATCCGGCAAAGCCGGTATAAAATACTTATATTGGCCTGTAACCACGTAATTATCAAACACATTTTTATTTGATATAAACCACGGATCGAGATATTTCTTATTGATTCCATTACTCGTATTTATAGTCAACACAAGTAAATCAAAATATTTACTTGCAATTTTATCATTAATCTCTTCTATAAATTTTTCATTTAACTCAGTAAAGTTCTTTGGAAATAATATTTTCGCAAAAACATTTTTAGGAGTCAAATCATTCATGTAGTTATTATGGCTGGTATCATAAACAGTCTTGCCGTGATTTAGTGCCATAATGGAAAATGGCCTTGACACCAAAACGTTAATGCTTTTTGCGATGAGCTTTTCTATTTCTTCAGGACTTATGCCGACTCTGATAGTGAATTTACCGGAGGGGTCTGTTCTGAAGAAAATATCAGGAGGCACAATTTTCATAAAAAGAACATTTGAATAAGCAGTGTATATGTTAATAGCTAAAAATGCAATCAGCACGTATTTTGATTTTAAAAATCCATCTCCTGGTTTTAAGATACTTATAAGGAAAAACGGCATAAAAAGCTCAAAATGGTATGACAGTAGAGAGCCCAGTTTCAATACCAACACACAAAGCAAAATAAAAACAGAATATGAGAATATACTTACTTCTTTGTTAAAAAATGGTTTATTAATATCAGAAATATTTATGTCAGACCTTTTTAAATTATTAAAAAAACTGTTTCTCACTTTTAAATATAGATAATTACGCATCTCTATTATCAACGATAAACACAAACATATCGCCAAACCAGCATTCCAGATAAAAAATCTTAAGGTTTCTTTAAAAGTAGTGGTTACAGGATGTTTTGTAAAATTATATTGCAGAAATACCACGTCATAGAAATAGGCTTCACATAAGCTATTCATTACAATTGCAGTTAAAATAAAAACGATGCTGAATATAGAAAAATATTTAACACCTTTTGACTTGGAAATAAAGAAAAAAATGTATGATATCACTATCATTATCCCTAAAACGAAGTATATCTTGGTGTAAAAACAGACTAGTCCTATAACAATACCAATTAAGACGCTGCGAAATGAATATCTGAAATACCACGGTATAAATACACTCATCAGGTACAGAAACATCCCCATACTGTCGGGTTTTGCAATAGCAGGAGAGTAGAAAAATAATGTTGCATATTGAATTATTATTGCTCCACAGATAAGCAAACTGTCAATTTTCAGACAATACATTATGAAGGCAATCAGCGATAAGGAAAGAACGATAAAAACAGCGGATGTAATTCTGTGTGACAACATATAATTACTCCCGCCTTTATGATGGCTGTTAAGTCTGTCAAGTATCTTATAAACGGGTATTACAACCAAATTGTACCCAATGCCATAAATATTTGTAAACATAGGTTGGTTTTCAAAACGATATGGATTTATTCCCTTCATTAAAAGATCGGTTGAAACAACCATTCCTATCTCTTCCTGCTCAACTTGAAATGGGTAATAAATTAGTTCATAGTGGTATTTAATTAAATTGAAAGATATAAATAAATAAAATATCAGGACGGCGGTTACAAATATATTTTTAAGATAACTATTATTAAAAATCATATTTCTCACCTTTAATAACCATAATGTCTCACCTCATAAACGGCGGTGGTGTTTCACTCCTTTGGTATAAGAATTATAAAAGGCACGGTATCCAGCAAAGCCGGCACAAAATAGTAATATGTATTATTATAAATTCTATAATTGTCAAACAATGTGTTATCAACTAAAAACCACGGGTCAGGGAAAAATTTACCATCTCCTTTTTTTGTATTCATAGTTAATATAAGTAAGTCAAAATGCTTATTTCTTATTTTGTCATTAACATCTTTTATAAACGTTTCATTTAACTCTGTAAAGTCTTTTGGAAAAAAATATTTAACGAAAGCATTTACAGGTGTTAAGTCATGCATGTAATTATTATGGCTGGTATCATACACAGTCTTGCCGTTGTTCAGAGCCATGATGGAAAATAGTCTTGATACCAGAGCATTATTACTAAGAGCAACGAGTTTTTCAAGTTCAGCAGGGTTTACGCCGATTTTACTGTTAAATCTGCCTGATGGATCCATCCGGAAAAAATAGTCCGGTGGCACAATTTTCAGATAAAAAGCATACGAATAGACTGTGTATATGTTTATTGTCAGCAATGCAGCCAGTACATATGTCAGTTTAAAAAAACCTTGTTTTGGTTTTAAAGCAGAGATAAGTAAAAGAGGCATAAAAAGCCCGAAATAGTATGTCATCTGAATCCCAAGCCTTGCCTCTAACAAACAAACCATAAGGACTGCTCCCCAGGAAAATACACTAATCGCTTCCTCTTTAAAGAAAGGCTTATCCATATCTGAAATATTTATGCTTAATTTTTTAAGGAGTGAAGAGATACGGGGTTTATCTATGGTTTTAGAATACACATCATTGACGTAGTTATATAATGCAATAATCGCTGATAACGATAAATAAATCATCAGGCCGATGTTCCATGAAGCAAATAATAAAGTTTTTTTAAGCAACGGAGATATGATAAAACGATTGTAATTATACTGGAGAAATACCACATCGTAGAAATAGGCTTCAAATAAATAATTCATTACAATTGCGGCTAAAATAAAAACAATGCTAAAGACAAAAAAATACTTAACACCTTTTGACTTTGAAATAAAGAAAAAAATATAGGATATTATAATCAATATTCCTGAAACAAAATACACTTTCGTATAAAAAGCCACAATTGCTATGATAATACCTGTGGCGACGCTATAGAATGAGTATCTGAATCTCCACGGTATAAATAAACTCAGCAAATACAGGAATAATCCCAAACTGTCCGGTTTTGCAATAACAGGTGAGTAATAACATAACGCTGTGTATTGAAGCAGGATTGCCATGCAAATCAGAAAAATATTAATTTTCAGGGAATACATGATAAAAGCAACTAAAGCCAGAGAAAAAAAGATGGCAACAGCGGATGCAACCCTGTGTGAGAGCATGTGATTGCCCTTGTGTTGGGAGTTAACTGCACTTATTATCTTATAGATTGGTATTACAAATAAGTTATACCCAATGCCGTATTGATTTATATACATCGGCTGATTTTCAAAGCGGTATGGATTTATTCCTTTCATTAAAAGATCGGTTGATACAACCATTCCTATCTCTTCCTGTTCAATTTGGTACGGATAAGAGATTACATTGAAGTGATATTTAATTATATTAAAAAATATGAATAAGCAAAATATTGCGACGGCAGCCAGTAGTGTATCTTTAAGACGGCTGTTACTAAAGACCAAACAATCCTCTTATATGATTAAACATTGGTTGTTGATTTCTATTCGGTTTATTGTTCAATTTTTTTTCAATCTTCCCAGAATACGATATCTCCGGCCTTAATACCTGTAATCTTTACAATTGAGTTAAAGAGTTTATCACAGATAAAACTCCTGAGTGCCATGACGGGAAGTGCAACATAGAGAGCAATTTCAGACAAGAAATATTCACTTTTTATGTTTATAAAAGGCACCTGCAGAACGGTTTCAACACCGGGGACAAATTTTGCCAAATCATTCCATTTGGTTTCTTTAATAAATCTCTCAGCATGAGCTTTGTGTGCCTCATCCGGCGTATCCATTATAAAAAACAGCGAAAAATACGTAGATTCAGACTCATCCACCCTCGGTTTGGATATCTTTACAAGGCCTGACATTTGGGTTTTCAACACTGTGGTAAATGTAAAACCAAAATAGGCCAGCAGAGCTTCCTTCTTCAAAGCATCGCAGAGTTCCGTATCAATGTTTATAAAATAGCTGTCATCAATCATAGTTAATACCTCTGAAACTGTTCCACCTCTGCGGTTCTTTCATAAAAGTACTCCTCATATTTATTTCTGTTTAATTCAATTGAGATTAATTGTATTTTAGTATAAAAAAGGTTAAAAGATAAACTATTATAAAAGCACATGGCGGCACACTATGTGTGGAAAGTGAGACAGGTGTGGGTAGCTCATTTATAGCAACATTACCACTTTAAGATAATTACAATTTACCGAGGTGATGATGAATTGACAAACCTATCTGAGCTGGCTTAATATTATTTCTGTAGTGCAGAGAGAGCTAATACCAAGTTGCATTAACTCGATTAACTTTGTCGGCTGCGTCGAAAGCTCCTTGACGCCTCTTACTCTTTAGACTGCAACCTGGTATAATACCTCGGCAGACAGAGGAACTTTATATTTCTAAGCACAATTAGTTTTTGGAATAAGGAGGCAGTGCAAATGAAACCGAGCAAATTCGAAGATGAATATGTAGCAAGAATGGAATTTCAAAGAAGAAAGGAAATTGAGGAAGAAAAACACAAAAAACTTAAAGCAGAAGAAAAAAACAGGATGAAAGAACTACACTACATGAGATGCCCAAAGTGTGGTATGGAGCTTATTGAGATTGACTACAAAAATATAAAAATTGATAAATGTTCCGAGTGCGACGGAATATGGTTAGACGCAGGAGAGCTTGAAACTATTTCGACTCTTGAAAAACCCAGATTTGATAAACTCTTCAGTGTTTTTAAAAGATAATACATTAAAAAAAGATAATACATTAAACACGGCAAATCAGATTAGAGGAGTACAGTTGACCCCTTTGTCAAAACCAACTTTAAGTGGAAATAACTACAAAGGCAATTTCAGAAATTTGTTAAACGTATTGTTTAAATTAAAAATATCATGTATAATAAATAATATTCAGAGAGGGGGCATAAATAAATATATAAGGAGTTAAAATTTATCTATGGAAGACAGCAAGAATGACAAAAAGATAGTTGTCACGGTTGATCCTAAACATAAGGATAGAATCCCAAAGTTTTTAAGCAGCAGGCAAAAAGATGTTAAGGAGATGGAGGACTGTGTAAAGCAGGGTGATTATCCATCAATAAAAATGCTCGGCGGTATGATTAAAAAATCATCTGACGGCATTGGACTTGAAGACCTTAAAAACCTGGGACAGGCTATAGAGACAGCAGCAAACCTTAAGGACTCAGGAAAAATCAAGGAACTACTGATACAATATACCGACTATGTGAGCAAACTTGATATCCAGTGCTAAAAGCACAATAATAGTTAGTTAATAACAACAGGCAGGTTAACCCTGGGAGTTAAAGATCAGTTTTTTTTAAGGAGGTGGAGGAGCCGGCAAAGCGGTTTTACTTTGCTTGAAGTACTTATATCTCTCTCTATAGCGACAGGACTTCTGCTTACCGCCGTTTATTCGGTTAACTACAATCTGTCCATATCTGAAAGACATGAGACTGTAACCACGGCTACGATGCTGGCTAAGGAGAGAATTGTAAAACTCAGGGAGTTAAATGTAATTGAAGAGAAGGGCCGGTTTGCTCCCCCTTACGAATCATATAGCTATAGCCTCAGCAGCACGATGTCCTCCTTAAGCGGTGTAGCTGTCATGGAGTTAACTGTTTATAATAAAAAGGAATCAGTCACTGTGCGGTATTTGTATAAAACCTCATGAGAGGATTCACTCTCCTTGAAATCATTGTTGCCCTGCTGCTTTCAACGATTTTAATGGCTGCTCTGTATAAAACATTCTTTCTCTCAGAGAAGGCCCTAACGGAGTCAGAACGCTATATGACGGAAATTGCGGAGGCAAGGGATGTTTTTGAATCTATGAGAAAAGAGATAGAATCATCATTTCTCAGCTCCAAGGATACATCCGTGCGGTTTAAAGTCATAGACAGAGACGAGCTGGGAAGACAGGCCTCAGCAATTCATTTTACGACTTTTGGCGGGGCAGGCAGCGGTTACAAAGAAGTTGCTTACTACGTTAAGAGAGACGGAGAGAAATTTTCTTTAATGAAAACCATATCGCCCTCATCCACCACTGCAAAAGCTGTTGAGTTTGAGGCTGTCACAAATATAACGGATTTTACCGTTGTGCTTACCGGAGATAAGACGGAAGTTAAGTCCTGGGATTCTAAAATTACCGGCAAAATGCCGGATGTAGTCACTGTTAATATCGGGGTCTTATTGAAAAATAAACTTTTTACTTTAAAGACAACTATCTACCCTAAAATAAAAACCCAAGTGTAGGTTAAACAATGAACTTAAATAGAAACAAGTCAGGCTCTGTTCTCATTATAACTCTTTTGATTACCGCTCTATTTGTTGCCATACTTGTGGAGTTTGCTTACGGAGTTTTTGTAAAAACAAATGTTTTATATAATTTCAAAGACGGCCAAAATCTTTCCCTTATTGCAGATTCAGGTATAAATCTGGCCGGCGGTTACATAAAAGACTACCTTTCATCCAACAAATACACCACCTACGCATCATATGTAATACCTGTAGCAAAAATATCCGGCAGTTCCGGCGAGGCCCTCATCATTTCCATCTTCGATGAAAACTCTAAGTTTAATATAAACACAATTATAAATGAAAACGGAACTACCAACGATAAGGCACTGAGTACTTTTAAGAGACTCCTTAAGGCCGTTAACCTAAACGAAAACATTGCTCTCTATATCGCCGACTGGATAGACAAAGACGGCACAGAAAGAATTTCCACATCAGAGGGACAGCCAAATTCAAATACTCAACCCAAAAACAACTACTTCTACAGTGTTGACGAGCTTTTAAACATTCCTCAGATATCAGCGTACGATTACAAAAAACTCCTTCGGTATGTAACAGTTTACGGCGACGGATTGATAAATATAAACACAGCATCTAAGGAGGTATTGATTGCCCTTGATGAGGAAATCACCAGCTCAACGGCTAAAAAAATAATTGAATACAGGGAAAAAACAACTCCGTTTAAAGCCACATCCGATATTCAAAGTGTAGCTACCATGAGTGATAAGGGTGCTAAAATCATGGGAAAAATTACTGTAAAAAGCAGCGCTTTTTTAATTACCTCTGTAGCGGTACTCAGGGGTATCCAAAGAGAAATCCACTGCGCCACTCTTTATACCGGAACATCAGAACAGGTAAAATACTGGAAGGAGTTTTAATGGAACTTTATGATTTTCAAAAGAAGGCTTTCCACATCGCCATCAGGGTTATTAACCATGAGGCGGAGCTTTACTTTTACAGAAAAACACCTCCTGGATATGCATTAATCAACACCAAAAGAATTGATCTAAACAGTACACCAAAAATAACGGATGTCTGTGCCTCAGGTAAGACTGTGCTTTCACTTCCAATAGATTTTTTCCATTTCCGGTTGATAGAATTACCCTTTTCCGACAGAGACAAGGTGCTGCCCACCCTGCCCTACACTATGGATGCAATGGTGCTTGGCAAATCCGGCTCATACATGTATGACTATATAATTACCGGCAAGAGTGAAACCCCCGGTAAACGATTCAAAGCCCTTTGTATCTATGTGGAAAAACAACGGCTTAAAAATTTAATTGAAACCCTTAAAGCTCTTAATATTACCCCTTGCGTGATTACCTCAGCTACTGTTGATTATGTCCTGAAAGAGAGCGGCTTTCAAACTCCCGAAATGCTTACCGAACCTCTGGACATTGACGAGGGCGCTATGGCTAAGCTTTTGTTAACTCAGTTTAAATCTCCCGCTATTAACTTCTGCCGTGATGAGTTTAAGCCTGCAACCATATCAGGGTCATCTAAAAGATTGTTGAACCTTGGGGTTACGCTTCTTTTAATGTCTGTTCTTTTAGCGTTAATTTACTCAAGCGTCAAAATTCAACTTATCAATAAGCGCATAAAAATGGTTCAATCTCTGATGGACGGCACTTATAGGGAAATGTTTAAAGATGAAAAAAAGGTGGTTGATCCATATGCCCAGTTGCAGGGTAAGGTTAAACAGTTGCAGGATACAATGGAAATAACTGATTCTGTCTCACCACTTGATATGCTCCTTATAACATCACACCCCCCCTCAGGAAATGTTATCTTAACAGAGGTGGAGATGGAGGGCGGCAGGGCTGTTTTTAGGGGTGAGGCGGAGAGTCTTGCTTCATTAAATGCTTACACGGAGGCACTAAGACAGGAGGTATCGCATGTTAAACTTATTGAGTCTAAACAGGGGATTGACTCAAAGGTCAAATTCGTAATTTCCATAAACAATACAGGGGTATCTCCCAAATGACAATTAATTCTTCCATGCTAAAACTAACACACCTGCGGGATTTATTAAAAAAAAGACCCGCTCAGATGCTTCTAACTGCTCTGGCTTTAGCCATAGCTATGATTATTACCCTGCCCGCTTTAAAATCAAAAACCAGGAAACTCAGTGAATCACTGTCAAATTACAATCATTTCATCACTTTGGCAAAAGAGTACAAAAGAGGTGAGCTTAACAAGCGAGGTGACTTGTCAAAAGGTATTGACTCATACGGTGTGCTTAAGCAAATTGAGGATATGCTTAGTGAGTTAAACCTTAAAGACAGGCTTTCTTCAATCAAATCGGCAGGTAGTACAGCTCGTGGTGAGTATGTATCTGAATCGGCTGAACTTAAGCTTGCGGACTTATCACTTAATGAAACTGTAAACGTTTTATATGCGCTCAGGGGGTATGGAACCGGGATAATCATAAAATCTTTTAAGTTGAAAAAGTCTTTTAGCGGCCAGAACAAATTTGAGTTATCCATGGAAGTAATGTCTTTAAAACATGTAGCAGGGGCATTTCCCTTAAACAGATGATACTATGTTTTTAGAAATACTAAAATGGTAAAAGTAATAAGTTTTTTCATATTTACGGTTATTTTTATGTTTTTCTTATTGCTTGTTGTTTGGAATACCGCTGTTTCAGAGCAGTCACTTTCAGAGGCGATTAAAAGGTCTTTGAATAGAGCATACAGCGTAAAGTTACATGGTTTTAGAAAAGGCTTTTTGGGTGAAATAAAAATCGCTGAAGTACAAATCTATATAAATGAAAAGGTGGCGGTTGTAATAAGTGAAACTCATGGTAGTGTTAATCTGGGCGGTATCTTTCGTGGAAAAATATTAATTACCTTTGACGGCAATATTTCAGCCGGCACTATACGGTTAACCTATGAAGTACCCTTTCTAAAAACCCACGCTGAGAAGACACTGAAAGTATATGTAAACTCGGTGGAACTCTCAGGACTTGATTATCTGAAAAAGTCCGGCATCAAAGGCAGCGGGCTATTTTCCGGCAGTTTTACACTAAAGACCGGAAATAGAAGTGAGGGGACTTTTGAGGTGAAAAAATGCCGTTTCAGCGATTTTCATGGAGGCGGATTTTATCTGCCTGCCGGATATATTACTGAAATAACTGCAAGGGTAAGTACCGACGGGCAGGCTGTTAATATAGAATCGGTGTATCTGACCGGAGAGGGCATAAACTGCCGAATCTCAGGACGGATTTTAAATGATTTCCTTGATGTTTCAATTGAAGTAATGCCTGATGGTGACTTTAAAGATAAAAACTTGCTGTTTTTACTCAAACAATACGAACTCTCTCCGGGTATTTATGTGATAAAGATATCACAAAAAACTCTATCATTGAATTTGCCTTTTTAACCGCTTGACAAGCTGTATGAAAAATCATACAATACCCTGCTATCAAATACAAACAGAAAACAGTATAAGTGTCAAAGTATAAGGATGAAATAAAAGCCGGCATTATAATAATGTCGGGACTTACGTTAATAGCCCTGTTCGTTATTTTAATAGGCGGCGATACGTTTTACGATAAATATGATGTCTATTACATAAAGCTTATGGATGTTGCCGGTATAGATGAGGGGTCATCTGTAAGACTGGGGGGACTTAAAGTTGGGCGAATTCAACAGATGCGTGCACCGGATAAACCTAACGAGTCTGTTACCGTGGTTATTGGCCTCAACAGGGGTACGCAGTTATTTAAAGGTACAAAAGCGAAGATATCTCAGGTAGGGTTTGTAGGGGAAATTTATCTTGATCTTTCTCTGGAAAATACCATAGCCGGAACAATCCCTCCGGGCTCTGTGCTGCCATCAGAGGAAAGAGTCCAGTTTTCCGATTTAGTTGTAAAACTTGGGACTGCCGCCGATTCGCTTGATAAACTCATAAAAGACATGGATATGTTTTTTGGTGATAAAAACAGGCGGCATATTGAAGATCTGCTTACAAATACTAATAAAACAGTTGTTGAGGTCTCTTCAAAATTTACAGAGTTCTCTCAAAACCTTACCCAGTCTTCAAAAGAACTTCAGAGTGTGCTTAAAAATATGGATGATATATTACTGACAAATAAGGACGGAATTAACGAGGCTCTTCGTAAATTTAATGAGGATTTGACGGCCATCGGTATTATGATAAAATCCATGGATAAGGCTGCGGTGTCTATAACCCAGACGTCTGACTCCGTAAAGACCGTGGTATCCGACCAGTCGGAAAACTTAGCAGCCATGTTTGATTCCATAAAAATCACATTGGATGATCTTCAGGATGTACTTCAGGAAGTCAAAGCAAAACCATGGAGCCTTATACATGCTCCTGGAAAGGGGAAAGAAAGTGAATAAGTTTTTTGCAGCAGCTATGCTGACAATGTTTCTGTTGTTATCGTGCGGCAGTATTCCTGAAACTAAAATTTACAGTTTAAATATTACTTACGAAAACATATCACAACTACAGGGTACCGCTGATATTGTTTTGGGTATTTTGGCAACAGCGCCCAGGCACCTGTCCCAGCCGTACTTATTAATCAGAAACTCTCCATACGAGCTTACAACGGAATTTTATGCTAAATGGGAGGCCCCACCCGTAAGGATGATTTCAGAGGCTTTTCGTAATGCACTCTATGACCTTAAATTCTTTAAAGATGTACGGATTGTAACTGCTCAGCGGGTTGATTTCTACTGTCTGAAAATAAATCTCAGAAGATTTGAGCGCTTTGGTGAGAGCAACACCGGAGTCCTCGAGTTTGACTATGATCTATTAACTAACGACGGCAAAAACGTACTGCACGGGGTTTACTCAAAAGAGAATCCACTCCCTGACAATTCCTTCAACTCTCTTGCCGAGGGGCTGAGTATTGCACTAAAAGACGCTCTGACCCAAATAGTGCCACAGATCAAAGAGAAAATACTTGACAAACAGAAAAAATGAATCTTTGATGCTTACAGAGTTAGAAAATAAACTACCCATCTAAATATTTTTTATTTCTATTTCTTCCAAATGAGGTGACAATCTCATATGGGATAGTGCCACAGAGTGCGGCAATGTCGCAAGCCGTGATTTTACACCGCCCTCCTGAGCCGATAAGTATAACCTCGTCATTTTCACTAACATCCGCAATATCTGTTAAATCCACCATGGTAAGGTCCATACAAACCCTGCCGGCTATTGGAGCAAAGGTATCTTTAACTATAACCCGCCCAACGTTTGAAAGCACTCTTGGATAACCATCAGCGTATCCTGTGGAAAGCACCCCGATAAGGCTGTTCCGCTCTGTGGTAAATGTGCGGCCATAGCTTATGGATTTCCCCTTAGGAACATTTCTAATCTCTATCAGCCTGCTCTTAACTTTCATCACAGGCTGTAAAAAACTATCACAACTTATTCCTGATGTTGATGACATAGGGTTACTGCCATAGAGCATAAGACCAGGACGCACTGCATCAAGGTGTGAGGCCGGAAAGGAAAGCACTGCCGCACTGTTGGCAAAATGCCACAGCGCATCCTTATAACAAGGTGAAACAGCATTGCGTATTTCAAGAAATCTGTTTAACTGGTACTCTGCAAAAGACCTGTCATGCAGATCAGCCTCCGAGAAATGGCTCATAAATCCTTCAATTTCAAGCCCCTTAAATGTGGAAAGATTTTTCAACTTTTCAATGCAGTCATCATGTATAAACCCAAGCCTGCCCATTCCGGTATCAATGTTAACGTGAATTTTTATTCTTATATTCTTAGCTAAAGCGTATTCGTTAAGAATCCGGCAGTCTTGTTCATTTCTGACTATTGGGGTAAGGGCATATTTAACAATTTCAGCAGGTTTTGGCTTGTCAAAGAGAATAAGGATGGGTTTCTTAATGCCTGAGAGCCTTAACTCAACCGCCTCTGACAAAAAGGCTACAGCCAGAGAATACACGCCTATATGCTCCAAGACAGAGGCAACTGCAACGGCGCCGTGGCCGTAAGCATCCGCCTTAACAACAGCAATAACTGGACGCCCTGAACATCTCTCAATTAAGACACCGTAATTGTATCTCAGAGCGGTTAAATCTATCTCAACAACGGGACCTCTCACACCACCTACGCAGGCTTTTCAGCTTTATCCTTCCCTGCAGCAGCATCTTCTTTCTTGGGAGTGACGTCTATCTCATCGTGATCAGACATACTTTTTTTCAGGTTCTTAATAAAAGACCCCATCCCTCTGCCAAGCTCAGGCAGTTTTGAGGCGCCAAACAGCACCACAACTATTACTAAAATCAGCATTAACTCAGTTGTTCCCAGTCCAAACATTTTAACCTCCTTTTCATCACGGCAGGAGCGGCTCGCCCCTTTATTTATAATACTCTATCTCAGAGATAATCTTCAATTTCTTTTAAATTTTCCAACGTATTTATGTTTATAAAATATTTTTTATGTGAATTACCTGCTCTAAAAGCCGCCTCATCAATGTACTTAGTATTTATATCTTTTAAAAAAACCGTTAAGGATTTCCTTCCGGCCGTGAGTGCTTTTTCCATAACAGGTAAAACAGCCTTATCATATATGGCAAATAGCGGCTCTGGCTGTCCCTCACAAATTGGTACCACGGCGTCAAAATCAGGATTATCGACAGCAAAACAAATCATTAAATCCACCGCCACTCTCTCAACAAAGGGCATATCACAAGCAACAACAAACATTTTATCATAATGTGAGTTTAACAGACATGAAAAAATACCGGTCATCGGCCCCCTTGTGTCGTAAACATCCCCAATTAAAGCCACAGGCTTGTTTTCATAAAGCGGCGCAACTGAGAAATATATTTCAGGGGAGTTAGTGCTTAACATTACTTGCTTAAAGCACTCATTAAATATAGTGAGTGTTTTTTCCATAATGGTGGTACCGCCGATTTTTATAAGCCCCTTAGGGTATGGAAACCGGCTGTTTTGCCCGCCGCAAAGAAGCGCTCCGGACAAATCAAAACCCATCGGCGATTAACCCTCCGGTAAAATACCGTCCAACTAAGAGCATAAGGTTTTTAAGGGCATAATATCCAATCAGCCAATAACCTTGTAGCGTTTTCACAACCAACAAATATTGGTTGGTCAAAATGAGGAAACGATGAAAAACTCTCACATTGTCTTGGTCTCATTTTTTTCAGTTCTTCATTCATTCGGAGTTCATTAAATGGATTCAAGACTTTATACATCCTCGTAGCTTTCTTTGATTTTTATAATTTCATCTAAATGTTTTACAAACACTTCTACAAGAGCGGGGTCAAAGTGTGTGCCGGAGTTCTTTTTTATTTCAGCAACAGCCTCCTCAATGCTCCACGCTTTCTTGTAGGGACGCTTTGAGGTGAGAGCGTCAAAGACGTCGCAAATGGCTACAATTCTTCCCTCTATTGGTATATCATTTCCGGAGATGCCGTTAGGGTAACCGGTGCCGTCCCACTTCTCATGGTGTGTTAACGCTATGGTTCCGGCAAGAATCATTATCTCTGAATCATGATTGTCAAGGATTTCTCCCCCTTTTATGGTGTGGGTTTTCATGATTTCAAATTCCTGCGGGTCAAGCTTTGAAGGTTTAAGAAGTACATTATCAGGAATGCCAATCTTACCGACATCGTGCATGGGGCTGGCATGAAGTATCAGCTCGCAGTGTTCCTTGCTTAATCCCGCCCCCCTTGCCACTACCTCACAGTACTGGCTCATCCGAATGATATGATAACCGGTTTCATTGTCTCTGTACTCAGAGGCCCGGCCAAGGCGGCGAATTATCTCCAGTTGTGTATGCTTTAACTCCCTGGTTCTTTTCTGCACCTCCAGCTCAAGGCTCTTGTTGTAATCCATCATCTTGTTATGCAAAAGACGTATCTCCAGCATATTTTTTATTCTTGTCAGCACCTCCAGCCTGTCAAATGGTTTTGTTAAAAAATCCTTTGCCCCGTATTCCAGCGCTTTTACTCTTATTGTCCTGTCTGTGAAAGCCGTTAAAACCATGATAGACAGATAGGTATTACTCTCAATTTTTCTTAATTCAGTCATCACTTCAAAACCATCCATAAACGGCATATTAAGGTCAAGCAAAATTAAATCCGGTCTGTACTCTTTATATAAGTCAACGACCTGACGAGGATCCAATGTAGTCAGTATGTTTTTATAGCCATCCGCCTTCAACATCTTTTCCACTAAAGTGACATTTGACTGCTGATCATCCACAATTAATATTGTGGCTTCGAATATCTGCTGTTGTTCCAACCATTACTCCTTATTACTTTTTCACTAAAAGCTCATCTATTATACCCATAAACTCTTTAAAATTAAATGGTTTTATTAGAAATCTTGTAAAGATGCTTCTATCTGAAACAGTGCTGTCACCCTCATCAACATAACCACTTAGCGCTATAACAGGTGTATGCGCTGTTTCAGCATTTGCGCGGATTCTCTTTAAAACCTCCATCCCTGATATATCAGGGAGATTAATATCCGTCAGGATTATGTCCGGCTTATGTGTTACGGCAAGTTGTACTCCTGTAAGGCCGTCTGCTGCGGAAAGGAATTTTATATTTTTATAGCGTGAGATTATCCGGTTCAGTAGTGTTACACTTGCCGGATTATCCTCTATGTAGAGGAGGGTACATGGATAGCAGCCTTTTGAACCACCAGTGCCTGAGGCATTATCATGTTTTTTTGTTTTTTTAATACTATTGCTACAAAGTACCGTGTTTATTGTATCAACAAAAGCAGTTACATCAATCGGTTTAGCTAAATAATGAACAAACCCAGCCTCAAGGTATCGCTGCATATCCTCAGTCTGCACATTTGCACCTATGGCTATCACAGCAATATCCGTGGTTTCCTCATCTTTTTTCAAAAGCCTTACAATATTCAACCAGTCCATCCCCTGCATATTGATATCCAGTAAAATAATATCAGGATGATACGACTTTGCCATTTCTATGCCAAAGGGAGCATCATAGGCTGAAATCAATTCCAGGTCATGCCGTTGTGAGAGGATTGTATATACAAGCTTCTGGTTTGAGGGATTATCATCAATGCATAGTATGATAGATTTATCTTTTTCGCTAAAAATAACGTCACATGAATCGGGCTTGTCAACAGAAATCTTATTTTCAGGAAATTCACTTGACACCGGAATTGTAAAAAAATATCTGCTCCCTCTGCCCTCCTCACTTTCTATCCCCATAGTGCCGCCCATAAGGGAAATCAGCTCCCTGGCTATGACAAGCCCTGTTCCTAAAGCATTAATTGCCTTCTTGTCGGCATCTGTGCCGTTAACAAGATACTTACGGTTTTCCATGGACATTTCAATGCCATAGTCCAACACACTGACTTCAAACATATCATCGGTTCTGCGGCCTTGTATTAAAATGCTACCGCCTTCTTTGCTGTATTTTAAACTGTTGGAAAGTAAATTAAGTATCACCTGTTTAAGCCTTATTTTATCTGCTCTGACCGCAGTCTCTAAAGAGTTTTCCATATCTATGGCTATAGAGACATTATGGCTGTCCGCTATTGGTTTAATCAATGATACGCTGTCATCTGCGAGAGACTGTAAATCCACCGGTTCTATTGACAGCTTTACCCTGCCGGATTCAATTCTTGAGAGATCCAACACATTGTCAATCAACTCCAACAGATGCCGGCCTGCTTTGAGGATTTCAGATGTATTTTCCAACTGGTACGGAGTCAGAGGATCATAGGGGTCGGATTCAAGGAGTTGGGCAAAGCCAAGTATTGCATTCATAGGTATTCGAAACTCATGGCTCATCAAAGAAAGAAACTCCGACTTTGCACGTGTTGCCCGTTCAGCCTCATCCTTTGCCTTGTTAAGTTCATCTTGAATTAGTTTTATTTCGGTTATGTCTGTAAGAGCACCGTCAGCGTATAATTTATACGCCTTTTCATAAGCAAACATGGAACGGCTCATAAGCCAGAGCTGCCTTCCGTCCTTGCTTATAGCCCTCACCTCAACCGAGAAAGGTTTGTTATTTTCAAACAGTCTGCAATAGGCGGCCTTAAGTCTGGGGATATCATCGGGGTGGATACAACCTATCTCATAAATACTGCCTGCTTTTTGAAGCTCGACAGGGCTCAGCCCTAATAGATCCTCGACGTTTTTACTTATGAAAGCCACCTTACCGTCACTGTCACATGTCCAGATGACATCGGGAATGTTGTTTACAAGCGAACGGAATTTCTCCTCGGAGTGTTTTAAAGCCTCCGCCGCTACGAAGTTATAAGTGATATCTCTCCCTGTTACTATAAAATGTGTGACCTTACCATCTGAGCCTCTTACCGGAGATACCGTGATATCCATGTAGTAGATTTCCCCGTTTATATCCCTGTTTTGAGTCACACCTCTATAGACATCCCCTTCAATTACCGAAGACTGTAATGCAATGAAAAACTCCTTTGTAAAGGGCTCTTCATTTATATCTTTAATGTGCTTACCAATGACATCATGAGCCTTAATTCCCTTAAGCAAGAGGCAGGCACTGTTTACAAACTCAATGCAGCCGTCTATGTTGGCTATGATAACACTGTCGGCAGTGTGCTCCACTGCGGCTGAGAGTTTTCTAAGATTATCTTCATTTCTTTTTCTTTCAGTAATATCTCTGACTATGGCAACAGCATTCCATGCTCCTTTGATCTTAACCGCCGAGAGGGATAATTCAACTGGAAAAACTGTGCCGTCTTTTTTTACAGCTGACACCTCAACTGTTTTCCCTATTACATTACCCTGACCGGAGGCGGCAAAAACTGGAAACGCCTGTGAGTAGGACTCAAAGAAATCAGGATGGGCAATTAACTTATGTATGTCTTTATTCATTACCTCATGGGATTTATAGCCGAATATTGCTTCCGCTCCAGGGCTCCAAAACGTAGTGCTTCCGGAGCTATCTATCATTATAATTGCATCAGAGGCTGAGCTTGTTATTTTTTTTAGGGTTTCCTCACTTTCCTTTAACGTCTCCTGCGCCTCACCTCTTTCATAGATTTCACGCTCAAGTAGTGCATTTACTTTTGAAAGAAGCTCCATGTTAGCCTGCAATTCTCTGTTTGTCTCTTTTGAAGATAATTGCAGTTCTAATATTTGTTTTCTGTAATAATTATAGAGAGCCCAAAACACAGGCAGAGAAAATGATGAAAAAATTATGCCATAGAGGATAAATCTCCGGCTGCTGCCCTCGCAGGGGAACATATAGTACGAAAATGCAATGGATACTCCTACAAAAAATAATAACGCAACGCACGGAAATAAATATTTCTCCGATGTCTTTTCAATATTTTTCATAATTTAAAATGAAATAATTCCCCGTATTAATCTTAACTTTTTTTTTGATAAAAAAACAATTTTTTTCGGGCGGTGTACAGGGCAAGCTCACTATAAAAAAATTTAAGAGGAGTGTGTATGACTGTGCGCCTTGCACGAGTTTTTATTGAAACCAGCCGTACGAGAAGTTTTTTGAACATTACGATAAAGACCTTACGTTCTTTTATGTAGCCTCTCCATATTTCGGCTGCGAGGATTATTACGGTAAAGAGATATTTTTAGAGAGGATTTTGCTAAACTAAAAGATATTAAAGGTAAGTTTATGATGTCAATAAATGAGGTACTATGAAAGAGCATTTAAGAAAAGTGCCCCTGTTTTCATCTTTAAACGATGAGGAGTTAGAATGGGTTGTGCGCAAACTGATAATTAAGAAGTACAAAAAGAATGAGATAGTTCTCCTTGAGGATGACTCAAACAGTTACATGTACATCATAGTAGAGGGTGAGGCAAGGGTAACCCAGATGAGCATAGAGGGCAAGGAATTTACTATAGCAATGTTTCAAAGCGGAGAGTACTTTGGTGAGCTTTCTCTGATTGACGGCAAGACAACGTCTGCCACTGTAACAGTCACAAAGGACGCAACTCTGGCACTCATTTCAAAAGAGAATTTTTTTTCCATCCTGCACACCCAAAATAAAATCCTTGACAACTTACTGCAAACCCTTTGCATGAGAATTCGGGGCTCTCTCGAGACAATTCAGATGTTCAACCAGTCACAGGCGCACAAAAGACTCATCATGCTTTTTAATAAACTACTGAAGCAATACGGCAGCAACACCAAAAACGGCACAGTGCTAAACATCCGGCTTACCCATAATGAAATTGCAAACATGACGGGACTGGCACGGCAAACCATTACAAAAGTGTTAGATGAATGGAAAAATGACGGCATTATAAATATTCAAAACGGCAGATTTATCCGGCTTACAGAAAAATTTTTTAAATTGTCACTTGAATGACTTTTTACACCTTTTCTGTCCTGTATTCTAAAGATAAGACTGACAGAAGGAGGCTAAAAGAGATGGAACTTAAACAAACACATAAAAGCAAGTACATCGCAGGAGCATTAATTATAATATTAACACTGTTAAACGTAATACCGGCATTTACAATAGAGATCAAGTATAACCATTATAAGGGTGGTTATGAAAAATCAAACGCAATATGCTACAATAAACTCTTAAACACAGAGACGCAAACACATAAGGATGAAATATAGAAGAGATCATTCAGGGTTAGCAACCCCGGGCGGCTACAGAGTGCCTGAGTAATATGTCAAAAACCCAAAAAGAACCTCTTACCGCCGGTTACCTATACTTAAATAAAAAGGCGGTCTTGTTGTTAAAACTGCTTGATTTACTGACACACTCTTTTTTTAAAAAACGGTCAAAACCTGATAACATTAATAAAATCCTTATTGTAAAACCAGACCATGCCGGAGATGTTTTAATGATGACCTCCATACTACCGTTTATTAAAAACACGTATCCTTTCTGCCGGATTGACGTAATTTGCGGAAGCTGGTCAGTTGAGATATTAACCGGAAACCATTATATTAGGAAAATCATACAGCTGGACCACTTTATGTTAAACAGAGACAAGGTGAGTTTTCCTGCAAAATTTCTCAGGCACACATATGGTTTCTTAAAAGCACTTGCCATGTTAAGATACGAAAAATACGATGCAGCTTTTGTGCTGAGAGCTTATGGCGGCAATCTAATCACACTTCTGAGGCTGGGAGGCGTTAAGTACATCGCAGGACATCCAACCGGAGGCTTTAGTGCTTTATTAGACTCTAAGGCCGTGTGGAGAGCTGGAGTGCATGAGGTGGAACACTATCTTGAGGTGTTAAGAGCGGCCGGCATTGCCGGAGATGCAAACAGATTTCGCTATGAGCTTTACACAGAGGAGGCGGAGGAAGCACGAGTTGCCAAATTAATTGACAGCGAGATTGGAGGCCCGTTTGTTGTGATTCATCCCGGGGCAGGGGACAGAAGAAAACTCTTACCGGCTAAGTCATGGACCGGGATAATAGAAAAAATTGATATGAAATATTCGGTAGTCTTTACCGGCACAAGCTCTGAGATGCCGTACTTTTCAGAGATACAGAGAAAAAGAGATGCCGTCAACCTTATGGGAAAGTTGAACATAAAAGAATTATACCTCTTGTATAAGAGGGCTGCGTGTGTGTTTACGGTGGAATCACTCAGCGCTCATATCGGCGCCTGTGCAGGGGTAAAGACGATAGTGTTTTGTGGGGGTATTAATGACATCGCACAGTGGCGGCCTTTAGGAGACAACGTGGTGATTATAAGAAAGGACATTGAGTGTTCACCGTGCTTAAACGGTTGTAAGGATATGGATTGCATGAAAGATTTAGCTGCTGTTATGAGTCACTCATGACAGACATAAGAGCTGAAATCGATCAACTTGTTAAAGAGCTCAATCACCATTGCTACCGGTATTATGTGCTGGATGAGCCTGAGATAAGCGACGCGCAATATGACCTGATGTATGGCAGGCTAAAGGAGCTGCTGGCAAAGTACGGCTATGTGCCGTCTGATTCTCCAACTGAGAGGGTTGGCGGGAAACCGCTGGAAAGGTTTGAAAAAGTACAGCACAGGGTACCGATGCTTTCACTTGACGATACCTTTTCATTTGAAGAGGCGCTGGAGTTTGACAGGCGGGTTAAGAGATTACTGGAGACTTCCAACGATATTTGCTACAGTGTGGAGGTGAAGTACGACGGCCTTGCCGTGGAGTTAGCTTATGAAAACGGCACTCTTGTGAGAGCCTCAACCCGCGGGGATGGTTATGTTGGTGAGGATGTAACACAAAACATTAAAACCATAAAGGCAGTTCCCCTGAAAATTGCGGGCCATAGTGTACCTCAGGAGATAGAAATCAGGGGTGAAATCTTTATGAAAAAAGATGATTTCATCAAATTAAACGCTCTCAGAACGGCTCAGGGAGAGCAGCCCTTTGCTAACCCCCGCAATGCAGCAGCCGGTGCTGTCAGACAACTGGATCCTAATATCACGGCTCAGAGAAAGCTACAAATTGCCTGCTACGGGCTGGGCTTTGTTCCTGCAATGCTGTTTACTACTCAGGATGGGCTTGTTACATGGTTAAAAGAAAACCTCTTTCCAGCTCCATACATTTTTGAGGTGGCGCCAAACATAGAAAAAGCTGTTGAGGTAGTTAAGAATATCGGGAAAATTCGTGAGTCGCTGCCGTTTGATATAGACGGTGCTGTAATTAAGGTTAATGACTTTAAACTCAGAGAGGCTCTTGGGCAGCGGACAAAAGAGCCCCGCTGGGCGATAGCATTTAAATACCAGGCGCACAGGGGTATCACAAAAATAACAGATATAATTGTAAGTGTCGGCAGGACAGGGGTGCTGACTCCTGTTGCGGTGTTAAATCCTGTATCAATCGGAGGGGTCACGGTATCGCGGTCAACGTTACATAACTGGGATGAAATAAGACGAAAGGATATCCGCTGCGGGGATACGGTTGTAGTGGAAAGAGCGGGGGATGTGATACCACATGTTGTGGAGGTTCTTTACACTGAGAGCGCCGACAGAGGGGATGTACTCCCTCCACCATCTGACTGCCCGGTATGCGGCTCTAAGGTGGTACGTAGCGGAGGCTTTGATGATACGGATGATGATTTCTCTAAATCTGAGACGGAAAAAACTACCACTGCTGTGGCCTACCGGTGTATCGGGCTTAATTGCAGCGCACAGGCTGTGGGGGTCCTTAAGCACTATGTGTCAAGAGCAGCGATGAATATTGAGGGACTGGGGAAAAAAACAATAGAGATGTTTTATGAAAAAGGGCTTATCAGGTCAATTACTGATATCTATAAATTGGAAGCGCTTAAGATATATGGGCTTCAGGGGTTTGCTGAAAAGTCGGTGGAGAATCTGTTTATCTCCATAGAAAACAGTAAAAAAACAACGCTGGCTAAGTTTCTCTATGCCCTTGGAATAAGACATGCAGGGGAGTATGTTACAAGGCTGCTGTCTGGGCATTTCGAAACTATAGATAAACTGTTTTACATAAAGCAGGAGGCACTTGTTGATATAGAGGGTCTGGGGAAAATCATAGCTGGGAGCATTTCAGATTTTTTTAATGATGAAAAGAATATTCAAACCATAGATGAAATATTAAGTATGGGGCTTGAATTAACAAATCCTGATTATAAGAGTAAAGTCAACGGCACAGCCGGCGCTCAGCAGCCTGGGCTATCCGGCAACACTGCCGGAGCGCTTGATGGTTTAAAGTTTGTACTAACCGGCACACTGCCGGTAGAGCGCAAAGCATTGGAGTCATTGATAGCAGAGAGCGGGGGGAGAGCAGCATCGTCGGTATCCAAAGAGACCTCATATGTAATAGCAGGCAACGGCCCGGGGAGTAAATATGACAAGGCTAAAAAACTTGGTGTTAAAATAATAACATATGAGGAATTTCTTAAACTGTTGAATACAGAATAAAAATTTTTGAGCTAAAACACCATGATATTAAACAATCTCCGTTTTATGCACATTTAGATTTATCAGAAACTCAGCACCACCATCGATATTACTAACAGTCAAACTACCACCCATGCGTGTCTCTATTATGGTTTTTGAAATGAAGAGACCTATGCCGGTGCCTTCAGATTCCTTTGTTGTAAAATAATGGTCAAATATCCTGTCTATTATTTCCACCGGAATACCTCCACCATTATCATTGATATAAATTATTATGTGCTCTCTTTCATCGTCATTAGTGATATTTATATCTATTTGTCCCTTAATTTTATTGCCGGAGCTTCTTTTTGCCAATATAGCATCTTTAGAATTATTTAAAATATTAAGTAAAACCTGTTTGAATTCATTTGGATAGCCATACGCAGAAGTTATTGCACCCTCTTTCGCTTCAATTCGAATATCGATATATTCTGAGCTAAACATCTGAATAAACATTGAAAGTAGTTCTTCTATTGCACTTTTCACATCAAAAATTATTTTTGTTTTTAAGGGTTTAAAAAAATCTCTGAAACCATCTATGGTTTTTGCCATAAATTTTATTTGCTTAATTGATGTCGAAAGTTGATTATCCATATATTCTTTGGTTAGTTCTCCAAATTTATAAACATCTCCTATGTCTTGTATTATCAGAGACAACGCATTCAATGGCTGCTTCCACTGATGAGATACCATCCCAATCATTTCTCCCATAGTTGCCATTTTTGATTTTTGTACTAACATCTGCTCTTTTTCTCTATTTTTTTGTAATTCCTCAAGCACCCTTTTTTCAAGGGTTCTATTTAGTTCCTTTATTGTTTCTTCTGCTATAACACGTTCCGTTATATCTTTGCTGATATGGACATATTTTTTAATATGTCCATTGCTTATAGGATATAGTGATATTTCAACATAATGTTTTGTTCCGTCTTTATCGATATGCTCATGAATCACATTTTTATGGTCGTCTTTTAAGGGACATGGATGTTGTGGAGAATTACATTCAGAATCTCTGTGATGAATAGCATTGTAGCAACACATACCGATTAAGTCATCTATCTTATAACTATGGTTTAACAACATCGATTTATTAGCCCATAAAATTCTATAGTTATTATCTATAAGCATTATTTCATCTGTAATGCCTTGAGCTATTGTCTCCAATAGCTCCTTTGTCAAATAATCGGTAATGTCCACCACTATTTCCAGAATGCGTGTTATTTCGCCGTTTTTATCATACTCCGGTATTAGTGTTTTTCTTACATACATATTTTTATATTTCGATTCGTAGGTTATACTTTTTTTATCGTTTAAGCATTCTGTTACTTTACAGTAACTACAAATTTTGTCTTTACCTTGTTTTAAGGTGTCATGGGCATATTCTCCATACAAATCATAGCACTTTTTGTTGATAAAGCCTTCTTCCGGCAGTTCCAGCACTTTGCATGAATATTTATTAAGTTCCAAAATATTAAAGTCCCTGTCAATATATGCGACACCTATAGGCAGATTATTTATTAACAGCTTCATTTCTTCTAAAAATGATTTCTCTTTTTCCTCCTTTTGTTTTAATAGTGTGATATCATGGGAAACTCCAATAATACCTTTAATATTGTCATCTTTATCTTTATACAAAGTCTTATTTGTTAAAAATGTATATGTTCTATCGTTATGTTTGATATCAATCACAAAAGAATGTGGGATACCGTTTTGGAAAACATCAGAATCCACTTCTTCCATAATCTGTGCATCCTCAAAAGGAAATATATCTTTAACGGTTCTGCCTATTATGTCATCTCTCTGCTTTCCAAGAAACTTACATAGCGCATCATTGACTAATATGTATCTGCCATCTATATCTTTAGCATATATTAGCGAATGAACCCCGTCTATTACGGTTTTGATAAAATTATAGTTTTCACGCAGCTTATCCTCTGCTTGCTTTCTCTCAGTAATGTCTGTAATGATACCGTGGTTTATGATTTTTTTGTCCTTAGCGCAATCAGATATAAGAGTATTTCTTATCCACCGAATTGAACCATTTTTATGTATTATTCGGTGTTCAAACGGCTCTATGTAGTGTCCTTTATCAATATCATCTATGTTTTTTAATACAATATCTTTATCATCATCATGTATCATTTGCACCCACAGGAATGGATTGTCTTCATAATTTTGTGAGGTGTATCCTGTTATTGTTTCGCATCCCGGCCCATGAGTAGTGTGGATATTACCGATATCGTCTATTTCTATAGTATAAACATAACCAGTGACGGATTTAACTAATTTGTCGTACCTTTCTTTTAGAAAATTATATGCAAATTGTAAATCATCATTATTATGTTTATGCTTCACCTGCGTCCCCTCCTTTCAAAAAAAACAAGAAATGAAGTGTTTATTTATTCTTTGATAATCTTGTTGATTAATAATATGATTATTGAATAATAAATCTCTGTACTCACACTTACAAATTCTCAAAAAAAGGCGGATTTAATTTATAGATTTTACTCTTCACGCTGCTTATTTCACCGTTGTTCTTCATATCAATCAGTGCTGCTGAGACAGTCTCTCGTGTAAGCCCCGTCATATCGGCAATATCCTGATGGGTTAGTGGTATCTTCAATAATATAGGAGTGCCATTATCGTTGCTCTTATTTTGACTTAATGCATATTTCATAAATAACAGCTTAACCCTCTGATGTGCTTTGTTATAAGTCAATCTCTCTACCAATTCAGTACTTTCACGAATTCTTGAACACATCTCTTTAACCAAACTTGTCAAAAAGCTCTTATCCGAATACAACAGTTCCCAAAATATATCTTTACTGATCATCACAACCGTTGAATTTTCCATTGCGCAAACTGTAGCGCAAGTGGTTAAACCGTCTATATTGATATTTCTCCGAAATAATCCCCTTCTTGCCTAATAGCAAGTGTAATGGCTTTTCCTTCAGAGTTTATTCTATAAATTTTCACTTTCCCTTGGAGGATTATGTACATGAAAAAATTCTCTGTATCACAATGGAGAAATTCCTCGCTTTTATGCATATGCCTTATTTGTATTTTTTTTGCCAACATCTTCATTCCAACGTCAGAAAAGGAAGAAAAGAAACTTACCTCTCTTAGTAGTTCCGATATTTCTTTTACCTCATCAAGTTTGTTAATGTTCACAATCATTACCTCATTCAACTAAACAATTTTAAATTTGTAATGCTCCCCAAAAGTCAAGACAACCTCTACCTCTTCTACATGTCCACTACCATATGGGGTCAATATACTCCCCAATACTATCATTTAAAATAACATTATATTAAAAAATCTACAAGCTATTTAAAAAATAGATTTATGAATAGTATTTAGCCGCTACTCAATATCGCTTAAAAGCTCAATAACCAAGCATAAAGCAGGCAATCGCTCTACCACAAGGAGCTTTCGACGATGCCAACAAAGTTAATCGAATGAATGCAGCCTGGTATTAGATACTATACACTAACCATATTTTACAGAAACATCCGTTTCAATACAAAAAGAACAGTATTTGGAAACAGCAGATAAAACACAGATTATTGTTAAAACCGCTCAAACATCAGGGTTTATTTAATTTATTGCAGACAGTGCTAATCAGGTAGCAACAGGGAGTGGGAGGAAGGTGGGTTTCCTTAACAAAATCCTCTATTTCGCAGGCAAAATTAAAGACATCATCAACGCCGTCATCAACAAAGTCATCCAGTTTAAAATAAGTAACGGCAAGCAGTGCGCTATTGCGCGCATCATCCATTAACGCTCCGACTGCAACGTCTGATATACAGTATCCGGCATAGCTCATAATATCCTCAACGCCGCCCTCTACCTTTTTATCTATAATATCTCTGTGAGTACCTGTGAGAATTTCCCCTGCAAATCCGGTTATATCACCAACTTTATCGGCGGTAAAAGTTACCAGAGATTTAACCTTCCGTAAAGCCGACAGTGTATCAGCGCTTAAAAAATCCTTTATATATGAATTTGGAACACCTGTTTTATCATCCTTCTTCATAGGCTTTGTAAGCTATTATAACAAATACAGATGGAATTTTAGCGTAATGGCTGATACCAAGTAGCATTCATTCGATTAACTTTGTTGGCTTGTTCGAAAGCTCCTTGACACCTTCCCTTAAAGGGGATTCCCCTGTAAGGGAAGGTGTCACTTGTTCCCAGCCGCCTCGTTACTCTTTTGACTGCTACTTGGTATGAAATCTCATCAAATCTCCGTTTATGTGCACACTCTGCTTTGCATTTGCTCAGGATAAAAGCTCTTCATATACTTTTACGTAGCTCTCAGCAACCCCTGACCATGTGTATTTCTCATATGCTTTTTTGTGGCCAGCCAGTGAAAGCTCTGCTCTGAGCACTTTATCATCCATAAGTTTTTGTATCGTGCCGGCCAGATTGACGGCATCACCTTCTCTAAAGACAAGCCCTGCATTTCCTATAACAGCAGGTATCTCTCCTGAGGATGAACCGATAACCGGCGTCTTTGAGGCCATGGATTCAATGATGACACGTCCAAACTGCTCCTTCCACCGTGTGGATGTCAATGATGGCAGTACAAAAACATCAAGTGAATTGTAAAACGCAGGCATTTCTCTCTGACCTAGTGCATCAATAAAAAAAACTAAATCATTAATACCAAGCTCTGCTGCTTTTTTTTGCAAAACACTCTTATGGCCACCACCTCCGGCTACAAAGAGCACACAGTTATTGCCTCTGTGTTTTAAGATGGAAACAGCCTTTAAAAGGCTCTCAATACCCTTTTCAGGGGTAAGCCTTCCGGCATAGCCGATTTTAAAGGCATCCTTAGCGCTATGAATCAAATCCGGCATATTTATCCCAATGTTTTTTTCGTACAACGTTGTATCAAACCCTAGTGGAATCACATAGATTTTACGTTTAAAACCACGGTTTTCCCATATAGCGACACTCTCTGCCGGAACAACTGTTATGGCATCGGCATTTTTTAAATTATTGGACTGAAAATATGAATAAGGGAATTTCTGTTTAAAATCTATGTTTTCAAATGAATATAAAATGGTTTTTACCTGTGGCTTTAAGAGTTTTGAAATCATAAGAAACTCAAAGGCGGCTAAAGAGAAGGGCTCTTCCATAATGTGGACGATGTCAGGTTTAAAGTCTGCAATTTCTCTGTAAATTCTCAAAACATCAGGATAAAAAAAAGCCCTTATATGGTTTGTAAACATTGTGGGAACTGACATTATTTCATAATTGTCATGCTGCGTTTTTTCAAAGACAGTTTTTTTGCCGCCCTCATCCCACCATGCAGGGATTATGGCTTTTACGGTAACTCCTTTTAAGACAAGCTCAGCTATCAGCTTTCTGTATAAGCTCTCTGTGGCAGCATGCCAGGTAATCAAAACTCTTATATTGTTTTTTAACATAAGTGGTTGTTCTCGTATTTTAACATTTCTGCGAAATATAAGCATTTAACTAATATAATCATTTATACTATCTCATGTGATATAGCCTGAAAAATCAAAATAAAGGCAGATAACAAATGAAAACAATTATACTTTTGACAATATCCAACATTTTTATGACTTTTGCATGGTATGGCCATCTTAGGTATAAACAAATCCCGCTTTTTAAAGTTATATTAATAAGCTGGTTTATTGCTTTTGCGGAATATTGTTTTCAAGTGCCTGCTAACCGGACAGGCCACGGGCAGTTCACCGCCGCAGAGCTTAAAACCATGCAGGAGGTAATAACTCTGGTGGTTTTTTGTGTGTTCTCTGTTTTTTATTTGAGAGAAGACCTGAAATGGAACTATATAGTGGGGTTTGTCTTTATTGTAGCCGCAGTTTTTTTTGTTTTTAAGAAGTGGTAAGCATACAGCTGTCCATATAAAAATAATTATTAAAACTATAAAACTTGAAAAAAAGCACAATTTATAATATAATAAGAATACTGTATTTATATGGATAAGTTTTTATTGTTCTGAGCCGGTATGTCAGTGAGGATGTTGTGGTAACAGGGATAGACGAAAAAATCAGAAAGAAAATCGTGCGGATTCTTCAGCAGCGTGATATAAAACAGAAGGAACTGGCGGGTATGATAGGTGTAATGCCGCAGAATCTAAACGCTTATATGACGGGCAAGCGTGGTTTTGGAAAAAAAAATGTGTTGCGTATAGCACAGGCCCTTGATATTCCGGCGGAGAAGTTCTACACTGGAAATGTAATCTCTAAAGCAAAGATAAAGAGAGCAAAGGATATTCCCCTTCTTTCATGGCAGAAGCTAGTTGATTGTGAACATGTGGTAGATGTTTTCAGGACCGATTACGCAGACGGGAGAATATCTTACGACTCTGAGAACGAAACTGTTTTTGCTGTCAAGGTAGAAGGTAACAGTATGTCACCTGAGTTTAAAGACGGTAACATTGTTATTGTGTCACCATTAGAAAAACCTTCAACAGGTGATTTTGTTATTGTCCGCTACGCAGGCAATACATTATTCAGAAAAATTAAATTTTATGATGATACAATAGTACTTAAAGCTGTGAATGTGGAATATGATGACATTGCAATAAGCAGTGATGACAAACATGCCCTCTCCGTTTTAGGAAAAATAGAAGCAAAACTGGTATTGTACCAATAAAATTTTTAGGCTTTTAGTAAAAACATTTATGCCTTTTGCATTGAGCTTAAATATATAAAACAACTTAAACTAAAATATAGAGGTAAAAACATATGTTCAGAGGAGATACAATGAGAAAACAGCAAAATTTTCCGAAAACTTATAAGTTGAAAGGATTTCTTTGGTTAGTGGTTATCTTGTTTGCATTTTCTTACCTTTCAACATATGTGTTTGCTGAGGACAGTACCATCGCACCTGATATATTACAACCAAGCGAATCCGCCACAAAAGATTTGAAGGACACTGAAGGCCCTAAGCGCTCAAAAGAATACACAAGTGCTTATATAACGGAAAGATGCGATAATATGACATACTTTGACGGCAAAATTAAAGACAGAGTGTATATTGAGGACTGTAACATAATACTTCTGGCAGAGGAGGGAAAATTTGGTGAGAAAGATTCGTCAAGGATAAAGACGATTATACCATTAAAGGATATGGACCCCACGGGTGTCAGAAATGGTTTACACATAGGCCGTGCTCTGTATTCCGGACAGGATAACTCCGGAGTTCAGGTTGGCTCAAAAAACGATGAGCGTAAGATTAAGGTAATCAGGGAGGGGTATGGTTACGATAGTAAATACAGAAAACATGAATCTATGGAAATTAACGTAACCTTCAACTGTAAGAATGAAACTGTGGCAAGAAATGTGGCAACGGCAGTGTCACACCTGATAACGCTTTGTGGAGGCAAAAAAGAGCTATTTTAGTGTCTAATTGCAAAAATAATAGATATTTCAAATAATTCTGATTAATTTTTTAAAAGAGGAGATTACCACGTCGCTGTGCTCCTCGTAATGACGGATAGAAACGTCAACGCACAGCCCAGCGCCGTCATTGCGAACCCCAAAGGGGTGTGGCAATCTCAGCCCTTAAAGGTAAAACTCATTGACAACGAAATTTTGCAAGCCATTATAAAAAGGATATAACTCTGAAAAACTATCGCAAACTTCTGCAATTAGACACTAGTGTCGCATTATGCAATGCCGCTATTGCATGGTTTGAAAACTATACATCAACCACCCTAAGAGCCGATCTTATTTCCGGAGTAACTGCTGTGCTGGTTTTAATATAGCCTATGCGCAGCTTGCCGGACTTCCGGCGTATTATAGGCTTTATGCATCTTTTTTACCTCCTGTTACAGTAGCTCTTTTTGGTTGCAGCCGGCTTGAATCTATCCCTGTAGCGAAAAAGCCTGCATACAGAGTGCAGAGCTGTGGACTGTCATGAAGCGCTCTCCATAGTCCGTAAAACTGCTCTTTGCACTTGGTCAAACTGCCGGCAGGAGCGGGATTATAAGCAAAGCTGCCATGGTTGCGCTCCTGCATCTGTGAAATATATGCTTTTCTCTGAGCTGGTAAGATTATAAACTTCCTTTGCGGGGTTTGGGGTCTCTTCCCCACGGCCCTCCCCGTCGCCTGATTCTCACATAGCCGAAAGGTAAAAAATGTCACCTGACTTGTCAGGTATATGAAACTATTAATCGTAGCTGCTTATTTTAGGCAAATTGCTAATTTCGCCTTTATTTTCAACTCGTTAGACTATTTATGCCTTGGAACTTCCTTTGAAGAGGAACCAAATTTTTATCAGAATACTAATTACAATAGAAGCATTTTTTTATTTTTTTGCATATTTTTTTAGGGGAAATTTGTTAATATAAGTGCCGACACCGGTTTTTTTATCATACCGGTAAAAAATGAACTGAAGGCGGTCAGATGTTTGAGGCAACAACAATTATATGTGTAAGGAAGGACGGAAAGGTGGCAATATCAGGGGACGGACAGGTTACATTTGGCTCAACCGTGCTAAAGCATAACGCAAAGAAATTACGCCGGATGTATAACGATAAGGTACTGGCCGGATTTGCCGGAGCTACCGCGGATGCTTTTACGTTGTTTGAAAAATTTGAGGGTAAACTTGAGACTTATCGCGGCAATCTGACTCGTGCCGCCGTGGAGCTTGCCAAAGACTGGCGTATGGATAAAATATTGAGGCGTCTTGAGGCACTTTTACTTATTACCGATAAGGATACTACTTTAATTATATCCGGTACAGGTGATGTCATAGAACCTGAACATGGCATAGCGGCTATCGGCTCAGGCGGCTCTTATGCCCTTGCCGCAGCCAGGGCACTGTGTGAAAACACATCATTAAGCGCCGTGGAGATTGCCCAAAAATCTATGGAAATAGCTGCTGAAATCTGCATTTATACGAATAAAAATATCACTACAGAGGAGCTAAATGGATAATCTTACTCCCAGAAAAATTGTAGAAGAACTCGACAAGTACATAATAGGGCAGAAAGACGCAAAGCGTGCAGTGGCAATAGCTCTGAGAAACCGCTGGAGACGGCAGCAACTTACTTATGAGCTGCGAGATGAGGTGCTCCCTAAAAATATCATAATGATAGGCCCCACAGGAGTCGGGAAAACTGAAATTGCCAGGCGGCTTGCCAAACTTGCCGCCGCCCCTTTTATAAAGGTTGAGGCGTCTAAATTTACCGAGGTCGGTTATGTCGGCAGGGATGTTGAGTCTATGATAAGGGATTTAACTGAAATCGGCGTTAATATGGTCAAAGATGAGCATTTTACAAAAATTCAGGAGCGTGCCCGCACTTTGGCGGAGGAGCGTATGCTGGATATCCTTTTGCCGACTTATAAGGGTATGAAGGGACTGAGCCCATCCTTAGAGGAAAAACAAAAACAATCCGAGACAAGGGAAAAATTCAGGGATAAACTCAGAGATGGAAAACTTGACTCAAAGTACGTGGAGATTGACGTTAAGGAAAGGGTCATGCCATTTGGCGTTATTTCAAATATCGGACTTGAGGACCTTGAGATAAACATAAAGGAAATGCTTGGCAGTTTTCTGCCTGAGAAGGCTAAAAAGAAGAAAATGAAGGTGCCCGACGCCATTGCACTGCTTGTTAAAGACGAGGCAAATAAGTTGATTGACATGGAGGCCGTAACCAAAGAGGCCATAACCAGAACCGAACAGACAGGAATGGTCTTTATTGACGAGATAGACAAGATAGCCTCAAAGGGCTCCTCTCACGGCCCTGACGTCTCCCGAGAGGGTGTGCAGCGAGACCTATTGCCTATAGTAGAAGGCACAACTGTAACAACCAAGCACGGGCCGGTCAAAACCGATCACGTGCTTTTTATAGCGGCAGGAGCGTTTCATGTATCCAAGCCATCCGATTTGATTCCTGAGCTCCAGGGACGCTTTCCTATCAGAGTGGAGCTTGAGGCTCTCGGCAAAGGCGATTTTATCAGAATTCTGACCGAGCCCAGCAACGCTCTTATAAAACAGTACGTAGCGCTTCTTGCCACTGAAAAGTACAAACTTGAATTCCTTGAGGAGTCCATTGATGAAATAGCGGAGATAGCCACACAGGTTAATGAAAAAACAGAAAACATAGGAGCAAGACGGTTGCAAACTGTGCTTGAAAAACTCCTTGAGGATGTCTCCTTCGATGCCCCTGATACTACAGACGGCAGTCTTGTGGTTGACAGAAAATATGTGGCTGACAAGTTGTCTGATATTGTTAAAAACGAGGATTTAAGCAGATACATTTTATGATACATTGGAGCGGGCCGAAAACTCTTTTTTTTCTGATGACTTTTACAATAGTTGCGGCCTTTTTTGCCAGTTGTTCGACAGCTCCTAAGTCGGTATCTACAACAAAAAACTATCAAAAAAACGTTTATATACCGGATAAGTCCACATCGCCTCAGGAATCTCCGGTCAGAGAGGGTTCAATTATGGTGGCCTCGTGGTACGGTCCTGATTTTCACGGTAAACCCACGGCCTCCGGTGAAATATATGATATGAATGCAATGACGGCAGCTCACAAAACACTCCCCTTTGGCACTATCCTGAGGGTTACAAACCCTAACACGGGAGCCTCTGCTGAGGTTATTGTCAATGACAGGGGCCCTTTTATCGCCGGCAGGGACCTCGACCTCTCATATTCAGCCGCAAAAAATGTGGGAGTTTACGGCCCAGGCACCATGACCGTACAAATTGATTATCTGGGCAGGGACATGAAGTATGTAAAATACATAAAGGTATCCGATGGTGTTGCCTCCGCCGCCTCATCCTCTTCCGGTTATACGATTCAGATAGGGGCTTTCCAGGAGCAGCAGAACGCTCTGCGGCTAAAGAGTTCCCTTGAATTTGAGTATCAGGGAGTTTACATAAAGCAGATATCAGTTGACGGCAAGACCATCTACAGGGTACGCATCGGCAAGTACAAGGAAAAGACCAAAGCCATAGACTATGCAAAGGGACTTGCCGAGGAGGGTTACGATACCCTTGTGATAGCTAATGACTAAAGCGGCAGACCGGAGATTAATGGAAGATTTAATAAAAAAAGCCGAGGTACTGATTGAGGCCTTACCCTATATTCGGAATTTTTACAAGAAGACTTTTGTAATCAAATATGGGGGAGCGGCACAGGTTAAGGACGAGCTGAAAGAAGCCTTTGCACGAGATATAGTTTTATTTAATTACATCGGTATAAACACGGTGATAGTGCACGGTGGAGGACCTAAGATTTCAAGCACGATGGAAAAACTCGGCAAGTCACCCGTTTTTGTGGAGGGACTCAGAGTAACCGACAGGGATACCATGGACATTGTTGAGATGGTACTGGGCGGAATTGTAAACAAGGAAATCGTAACTTTTATCAACCTTCATGGAGGTAATGCCGTGGGCCTTACAGGGAAAGACGGCAATCTCCTCAGAGCCACAAAGAAGATTATTACAAAGAAGTGCTCAGAGACAGGGGTTGATGAGGTGGTGGATATAGGGTTGGTTGGGGAGGTTGAGTCGGTAAATCCGGCAATACTGACAGCTCTGGAGGAAAATGGATTTGTGCCTGTTATAGCGCCCATTGGGTTAAGCGCCACAGGTGAGACGTTAAATATAAATGCCGACTATGTGGCCTCGGCAGTTGCAGGGGCCTTGAAAGCTGAAAAACTGATTATTCTAACCGATGTCCCAGGCATAATAGATCAGGATAAGAATGTTATATCAACGATTAGAAAATCTGACATAGAACAGTTATCTTCAAAAGGGGTAATCACAGGTGGTATGCTTCCAAAGGTCAGAGCAGGCGTCTCGGCACTGGAAAGCGGCGTTGTTAAAACGCATATAATTGACGGACGAATCCCTAATTGTCTTCTCCTTGAAATCTTTACTCAGGAGGGCATAGGGACAGAGATTGTGTTGTGACATATAAACAGTATTTTGTGTTATAATGCATAAAGGCGTATTTTTTTGTACTATGCAATTAGTGAGGGAGATGATTTGATTGGAACCCGTGTGATGGTTGTGGAGGATGAGTGGATAATAGCAACCAATATCCAAAACATACTTGAGGAAATGGGGTTAAGCGTCTTACCGATTATACTTTCGGGTGAAGAGGCGCTAAAACAAGCCGAGGTGGACAAACCTGACGTGGTTCTCATGGACATCGTGCTACGCGGTAAGATTGACGGCATAGAGACGGCGGAAAAACTGAGGGAACTATACGACATACCGGTAGTGTATTTAACCTCCCATACGGATGAGCATACGTTTCAGAGGGCAAAGGGGTCGGAGCCTTTTGGATATTTGGTAAAACCCTTTGAAAGAACTGAGTTGAGATATGCCATAGAGATGGCTGTTTATAAGCACAGAACAGACAGAGAGCTGAGGGAGAAGTCACGCCAGTTGGAGGAGTTAAACAGAAATCTGGAGATTAAAGTTAAGGAAGAGGTGGAAAAGGGCAGACGCAGGGAGCATATGTTAATTCAGCAGTCGAAGCTGGCGGCTATGGGTGAGATGATGTTTAATATTTCCCATCAGTGGAGACAGCCGTTAAATGTTATCGGGTTATTGATTCAGGACCTTGATGAGGCCTCCTCATTTGGTGAAATAAATGACTTGTATATAAAACAGATGTCCAGAGACACCATGGAACAGCTTAACTTTATGTCCAAAACAATAACGGATTTCAGCAATTTCTGCAGGCCATCGGATGCTTTGGTAGTGTTTGACATTAAAGAGGCGTTGGACAATGTGATTGCTCTTGTGAAAACACAGCTTGAAAGTAATCAGATATATATAACAACCCGTGATTCCAAAGGAGGCATTCCTGAACCAGGCTCCTACATGGCAGACGGCTATCCCGGAGAGTTTAAGCAAGTGATTTTAAGCATATTAAATAACGCTAAAGATGCAGTTCTTCTGAAGAGAAAAATATCCAGCTCAGTGCACATAGAAAACTCTGAAATCGTAATAGAATTCAGCAAGGCGGCTGATTCAATAAGTGTAAGCATAACAGACACCGGAGGTGGTATTTCCAAAGCGGTAATTGACAGGATTTTTGAGCCCTACTTTACGACAAAGGACAATGGTATCGGGATAGGCCTTTATATGTCTAAACTGATAATAGAAAACTATATGAATGGCAAATTATTTGCTAAAAATACAGATACAGGCGCTCAGTTTACAGTACAACTTCAAAGAAAAACTAATTAATATGGAGGTATACACATGAAAGCCTTAGTGGTAGAAGATGAGTTTAGAAGCAGAACACTATTGCAGAGAATACTGTCAAGATATGGGGACTGTGATGTTGCAATAAACGGCCAGGAGGCGATAGAGGCATTTGTCCACGCATGGAAAGAAGAGCATCCTTATGATCTTATCTGTATGGACATTATGATGCCGGAGATGGACGGTCAGCAGGCCCTTAAGGATATCAGAGAGATTGAGAAAAAGGCCGGCATAGAGGAAAGCAACAGTGTTAAAATCATTATGACCACTGCATATGACCTTCAGGAGGAAAAGGACGAGGCCTTTGAATGGGGATGTACGGATTATCTCGTAAAACCCATAGACAAAAACAAATTACTTGACTTACTCAAAAAATATGAATTCACAAAATAAATTGTGCCTTGTACCCCTCAGTAATATAGAGGGGCGTCAAAGCACACGACTGTGTGTGTATCTCCACTGTGTCCGACTCGCCCTCGAAAATACCGTCATCGGTGACAAAGCACACGAGCGTGGGTTTATAGTACTACTTTACTTCTAATACCCAAGCAAAATCTTATTACTCCCCGGGCCCTCCGTGCTGTTATCCTCACAAATGTAGCCGGCTAAATTGCGTTTGGGACTGGTAGTTCCCTGAAAACAACTAAGAAGCAGACTCTTTTAACGGAAGTTCCGAGTGTCAAAACGTCTAAGGGTTTGAAAACAGAGGAGAAAAGGCATATTCGGTAAAAATATGTAG
>JAMOBJ010000027.1 GCA_039908095.1 Nitrospirae bacterium YQR-1 | reverse complement strand
GGCGTACTATGCTCGTACGTCAAGGAGCTTTCGACGAAGCCAACAAAGTTAATCGAATGAATGCAACTTGGTATAAGCGCTCTCTGCTGCCTCAACAGAGCTGACATTTACAAGAGGTTTGGCAGGGAGATGCTCATACTTGGTAAATTTATAAATTGCAGAAAACAAAAGAATATGCTATAATCATCTAAAGTTGTACAGATAGTTAGGGGGGACAGCTATAGCAGCAATAAAATAGCGAATTGGGGGGCTTGTGGAAGCAGTAGAGCAATTTTTCAGAGACAATATGCACTATGTGTTTTTTGTCTATGGATTAGCTTTTGTTTTCATGGGCATCTCGTTATCCTTACAGCCAAAAATTAACGAACATTTTAAGCCGGTAAAAGTTATCTGGTTATTATCTTTATTTGCCCTGCTTCATGGTGTTAATGAATGGCTTGACATGTTGTTATTTCTACATCCATCGAATGATATACTAAAAACAATAAGCTTCATTTTTCTGGTTTCGTCATTTTGTTTTCTACTTGAGTTTGGCAGACAAACACTGAGAATATGTGAAAGTATCACGGTAAGATATCTTTCCCAATATTTGAAATGGTGGTTAGTGCCTGTGCTTTTAACAGTTATTGTAATTGTCTCTTATAATTCACAGGCAACACTTCAGAGCGGACAAATATTATCAAGATATTTTTTAGCATTTCCGGGTGCTGTTTTTTCTGCCATTGGCTTGAGATTGCACTGTAAGGCGACATATATATCACAGAAGATGAAACTTGAAAAATACTTTCTGATAACAACAATATTTTTTATAGTATACGGGATATTAGCAGGGTTGGTTGTTCCGGAAGGTGATTTCTTCCCCTCTAATATTCTTAATACAAATAACTTCTTAGCTTTTGTTAAAATTCCCGTACAAGTATTCAGAGCTGCAGCGGCAGTAATTATCGCTTTCTCTATGGTTGGGGTTATTAGACTGTTTAATTACGAGGCAAAGAATATGTTACAGGAAACAATAGATGAATTATACCGGAAAAGAGAAAATATTGTTCAGAATGCAAAACTTCAGGAAGTTGTAAATTCAATACTCAAGGTCTCTCTACTGTCTGTTTCTCTGAAAAGGCAACTGGAGAAAATCCTGGAGATTTTAATATCGATACCGTGGTTAGCCTCACATAAAAAAGGATGCATATTTCTTTTAGATGAAAGGTACAACCGGCTCAGAATTGCAGCATCTCATAATTTTAGTTATAATCAGTTGTCAACATGTTCATCGCTAATCCTGGGGCAATGTCTCTGCGGCTTGGCAGCCTCCTCGGGGGACATAGTATTCTCATCTGATTCTACAGATGAGCGGCACACTATAATGTACAACAATATAGAACTTCACGGGCATTATTGTGTCCCTGTTATTTTAGAAGACAGACTTCTGGGGGTACTGACTGTGGATTTAAATGCAGGGCATACCAGAAACAGCAATGAAGAGGTTTTCTTAAAAACAGTTGCAAACACCATAGCGGGAATAATTGTAAGGAAGGAATCTGAAGAGAGGATAGCTGATAGTGCTTTAGCACAAGGTGTTATGAATCTTATATTAAATGTATCGCTTGAGCTGATTCCATTAAAGGAAAAGCTGCAAAAAATTCTTGACATTCTCAGTAATGTACCATGGATTTCTGAGTCATCATCAATGGGATGTATTTTTTTGATTGAAGACAACCCTGATATGCTTGTAATGAAAGCCCACAGACGAGTACCTTTGAAATTATTTGAAACCTGCACCAACATCCCGCTTGGCAAATGTTTATGTGGAACTGCTGCACAAACCGGAAAGACGATATTTAAGTCCTCGGTGGATAATGAGCATGAAATTCAATATGATGCTTTATATAATCACGGACACTATTGTGTTCCCATTAAGTCAAAAAAGGTAGTGTTGGGAGTTATAAGTATTTATGTTAAAGAGGGACACACGTATGACAAGTCGGAGGAGACCTTTTTGTTGTCGGTTGCAGATGTATTGGCAGGGGTTGTTGAGCGTAAGGCTGTTGAGGACAGGATAGAACGGATGGAGATTCTTGAGCAGTCACTTCAGGAAAGTGAGAAAAAATACCGTCAGCTTGTTGAGCTTGCCCATGAGGGTATCTGGGTGACTGATAAAAACTTCAATACAACTTTTGTAAATAAGGCAATGGCTGATATGCTGGGGTTTACAATTGGGGAGATACTTTCAAGGCGGATGTTTGCTTTTATGGATATCCCTGATATTGAGACAGCTAAAAAATACATAGAAGGCAGCAGACAAGGCTTGACAAACCACCATGACTTTGCATTTATACGTAAAGACGGCACTAAAATCTATACGATGGTTTCCGCCGCCGCCGTGATGGATGAAAAAGGAAATTATGACGGAACAATTGCTTTTTTAACAGATATTACTAAACGGAAAGAAGCTGAGAAAACGCTAAAAAGCTCTGTTTTAGAAAGAGATGTTCTGCTCAGGGAGTTACATCACAGGGTAAAAAACAATCTGCAACTGGTTTCCGGGCTTATCGGCCTTCAACTTAATTATGTTAAGGATAAAACTTACAGAGATATGTTTATAGAAAGCCGCAACAGAATACAATCAATTTCTTTGATACATGAAAAACTCTATCACAAAGAGGGGTTATCGGAAATTGATTTCAAGAAATATATAACGAGTCTTTCGCAGGATATTTTTATCTTTTTAGGTGCCGGGAAAAATAAGCTCACCTTCAAAACAGACATAGAGAATGTATATATTGGTTTAGACATTGCAATTCCCTGCGGATTAATAATAAACGAGCTTTTTACAAACATTTTGAAACATGCCTTTAAAGACGACAGAGATGGTGAGATCAAGTTGGTAGTTCACACGGTAAATAACGATGAAATAGAATTGATTATAAGTGATAACGGTGTGGGGCTGCCACCGGAGACAGACTTTAGTCAACCAAAAACTTTAGGGATGCAAATAGTTTCCGTGCTGGTTAAGCAAATTGACGGAACAATTGAGCTGGACAGAACAAACGGAACAACGTTCAGCTTAAGGTTTAAAAAGCATTACAATCAGCCGTAGTTTATAGTGTTGAAATGTAGTTCATGGAATCATAAAGCAAAACTTACATTCTACTGTTTTAGCGGACCCAGTTGGTGTTCCCCTATGGCGCTAAACAGAACTGATGGCGCAATTCCAGGTCTTTTGTCAAGCCGGTGCTCTCTGCCAGGTGAGAAGTCAAGAGTCATCCAAAAAACAAAGGGGGTTGAGCAGGCATTACTTTTGACATAAGGAAAAATACAAACGGTGTTTTCTTGCAACCCGGACAGGGAATACTCTTGCTGTGGAGGCGTTCCACCATCTGGGGTGTAACCTCAAGCTCATAGCCGCAATTTTGGCATTTAACGGAATTGCCGTCGTTCACAGACATACCTCTGACATTTATGTGTCTCCTTTGAGTTTATTGTATATATCTCATGCTTGCTTATTTCCAAGTCTTCAGGCGTTCTGTGAGTCGGATATTGCCTGCTCCTGATTGCCGGTTTTAAAATAACAGCTGCCACGTTCATACAAGGCCCATGCGTTTTCAGGTTTCCGCCGCCGGTTTTTTCTCTTTATTTGGTTTCTCTTTTTTTGTAGGAGTAAGGTCTTTTTTAACAATATCCACTCTTTTGTTATTAGTATCCATAAAATATGCACTTGTAACGTCCCACTGTCCATTTTGTCTCTTCATACGGATATGTACTCTGACCGAGCCGGTTTCACTCTTAGCGGTAAGAGTGTATGTGGCACTACCGGTGTTTCCACTGGTTTTTATTTCAGCGTCAGGGAAAAAACTTATTTCCACATTGCCACCGACAGCCGATATAACTTCATCACTGGTTGTAACCAGCTCCGCCGCCATCTTGTATGAGGCTGAGTTTTTAATTAAATGAATTGCTCCCAAAAAAACGGCTGCAATAGCGATAGTAACTACAACTATTATTATAACAGCAATTCGTACATAGAATTTTTTGAGGGCTTTATTTTTCAGCTGTGAGGATGCGGGAAAGTTACCCCCCCTGTCCTCAACAAAGACGTGGTTAGCCCTGCAACGGGGACATACCGACTGTAGCAGAAAGCCCCTGAAGTCCGCCTCATTAACAGCATTTTGCGTGTTACACAAAGGACACCTAATTGTCATCATGTACCTCAGACAATATACTAAGCTAATTCTGACACATATTTACCGATTTTGTAAACTTGGTTGTGATAACTTAAGATAACATAAACGGAGTGATTATGTCATTACGAGCGAAGGCCGGAATTCAGTCTTTTATTTTTTTATTAACTTGAAGTTGACAATATTAAAAAATAGTAATATAATAAGACTTTAAGAAAATCTAAATTAAATGAGGAAGATACAGCAATGGGCGGAGCATATACAACATTTCATCCACACAAGATCAAGAGAAAAAGGAAGCATGGTTTTAGAAAGCGTATGTCAACTGCGGCAGGACGTAAAATCATAAAAAGAAGAAGGGCAAAGGGACGAAAAGAGCTGAGCGCTTAAGGAAAAGCTACGAGTTTCAAGAGGTTTTAAAAAAAGGCCGTAGATTTACCTTGAGTATGTTGAAAGTTTACGTTTTACCGACTTCCGGCACATTGGTGAGATTAGGCCTTGTTGTCAGCAAAAAAACAGGAAATGCAGTAGTCAGGAACAGGGTTAAAAGATTTTTCAGAGAAGCGGTCAGATTGATTTTAATGGACGAAAAGGCTAAGATGACACCGTCGGATGTTGTTGTAATTGCAAAACCTTTGGTATCTACTGTTGGGTTTAATAGTGTGTTTGCAGAACTTAAGACCTTGTTTGATAAGTTAAAATGAGAGCTGTTCTTATCCTGATTATCAGGTTTTATAAAGCAATACTGTCACCGCTTTTTCCGTCTTCTTGCAGGTTTTATCCAAGCTGCTCGGATTATTGCGCAGAGGCAATTGAAAGAAATGGGAGTTTTAAGGGGTTATTAATGTCGGTAAAGAGAATTTTAAGATGTAATCCGTTTAATAGCGGCGGCTATGATCCGGTTAGATGAAAACAAAAAATAAGGAGAGGATCTAAAATATACTATGGAAAAAAACGCTCTTGTTGCGATAGTGTTGTCAGTTGCCGTACTGTTTTTATTTCAGTTTTTATACGTCAAGCCGCTTGCGGAAAAACAAAAGACTACACCTCAGACAGCGCCTCAAGCTAAAGCTCCGGCAACCGGCGCCTCAGATAATGCGACCACAGTTTCACAGCAGGCTAAGGAAATGCCGGCTGTTGCCACATCCGCTCCGGCTGTTGAAAAACCGGTTACTCCGGAGGAGGTTAAACATATAACGGTTGATACCCCCCACTACAGTGCAATCGTTGGTTCTCTGGGTGGGGCTATTGAATCGTTTAAACTCAAAGAATATAAAGACGACAGCAAAAAAGACGTCAATTTAATTGACAAATCGGCCAAATATGGTGCTTTTGTAATCGGTGCAACCACTGATTTTGAGCTTTCTCAGGCTGTGTTTGCTACAGACTCTAAAAATATCACAATAAGCGGAAGTGACACAGGCAGAGTGGTTCTGGTTTATGAAGCAAACGGTAAGAAAGTCAAAAGGACATATACTTTCTACGCTGACAGTTTCAAGGTTGGCCTTAAGGATGAAACTACCGGAATGGATTCTTACTACATAACAGTCGGCAGTGGTTTTACCAGAGACGGAGGGGATGGATACGGTGCGCACTTCGGACCGGTTATCTTAAACGGTATGGACAGGGTTGAGTTCGATGAAGATAAAAAAATGGATGACGTTAAAAAATATACTGAAAGTGTAAAATGGATAGCTGAAGAGAACAAGTATTTCTGTGCAGCTTTGGCTCCACAGAGCCCAATGGCTGAAACAACGGTGTGGCAGCTTGCGGCTACCCCTGCCGGTGTAAAACAAAAGTCTATGGTGGCTTTTAAAAGCACTGCCTCAGTCAATGAATTTCTAATTTATGCGGGTCCTAAGAAATACAATGTGTTAAAAGCTCTGAATGTCTCTCTTGAGCATATCGTTGACTTCGGTTATTTTTCAATAATTGCAAGGCCGCTTTTCTGGTTTTTATTGTTTCTCAATAAATACCTTGGAAACTTCGGGCTTGCCATTATTGCCTTGACAATTATTGTGAGGGTACCGTTTATTCCACTTATAAACAAAGGGCAGAGTTCAATGAAGAAACTTCAGAAGATTCAGCCGCTTATGACTGAAATCCGTGAAAAGTACAAGAAGGACCCTCAGAGGATGCAAAAGGAAATGATGGGGCTCTACAAAGTCCATAAGGTTAACCCTATGGGAGGATGTCTTCCGATAGTGATTCAGATACCTGTATTTTTTGCCCTTTATAAAGCACTTCTGGTGTCGGTTGAGTTAAGAGGAGCACCATTTTACTTTTGGGTAACAGACCTCTCAGCAAAGGACCCCATATATGTGCTTCCTATTATTATGGGTGCTACAATGTTCATACAGCAGAAGATGACCCCTACGACTATGGACCCCACTCAGGCTAAAATAATGATGATTATGCCGGTAGTGTTTACATTCATGTTCTTAAGTTTCCCATCAGGACTGGTTCTGTATTGGCTAGTTAGTAATATCTTAAGTATAGTGCAGCAGATGTATGTAAACCGTAAAGCTGAGACAGCCTAAACCATCTGTGGATGTCATTACTTGCCACCTCAATGCCGATTTTGACTGTTTGGCTTCAATGGTGGGAGCAAAGAGGTTGTTTCCTGAGGCGAGACTTGTGTTTCCCGGATCTTTGGAAAAACCTGTCAGGGATTTTCTTAAAACCTATCCGGTTGAGTTTTCAAAGATAAAAGATATTCCTTTGGGAAGCATCAGGCGTTTAGTCATTGTGGACACTCAGAGCGCTTTAAGGATAGGGCGGTTTGCAGATATTGCCGGTAAAAGCGGTGTTATTACATTTATATATGACCACCATACTAAAAAACAAGAAGACATCCGTGCCACCGTAGAAACTATCGAGGAAACGGGGGCAACTGCAACAATAATAACTGAGCTGTTAAGGAAAGACAATATAATTATCTCAGCTTTGGAGGCAACCATACTGTGTCTTGGGATTTATGAAGAGACCGGCTCGATGAGGTTTGCCTCTACAACGGAGCGGGATTTAAGTGCAGCGGCATATCTGCTTAGGCGTGGGGCAAACCTTAACATTGTCTCGGCATTTCTAAGGCCATTATTAAGTAAAGAGGATTTTGAACTTTTAAATGAGCTGGTTTCATCTCTGACAGATGTGTTTATCTCCGGCGTAAGGATAAAAATCGGGGTAGCCGTTAGGGACAGTTATTTTGGTGATGTTGCCTATATGGCCCATTATATAATGGATATGGAGGAGACGGATGCTGTGGTTTTGGTGTTTTCAATGGAGGGAAAAACTTTGCTTGTAGGACGATGCCGGGTGCCGGAGCTTAACATAGCGGAGCTGATGGCAATGTACGGCGGCGGCGGTCACTCGATGGCAGCCTCGGCTACTATTAAAGACAGCATTCCTGAGATTATTGTAGAGGAGATAACGAGTACCCTTAGGAAGTTAATCAAACCTGTTAAGACGGCAAAAGACATAATGACAAGCCCGGTTATTACCATCAAACTGAACTCCACAATAAAAGAGGCCGCCATGCTGCTTACGAAATATGAAATAAATGTATTACCGGTTATCAAGGAAGACGCATACGTGGGTGTAATTTCCCGCGAAGTGGTAGAGAAGGCTATATTTCATGGTTTTCAAAAAAGCTCCATTGATGATTTTATAACAACAGATGCAGTGACCGCCGGTACCGGGACATCTCTGAGTGAAATTGAAGAGACGATGGTAGAAAAGAATCAGCGCTTTCTACCTGTACTTAAGGGTGAGACTATAGTTGGAGCCATAACGAGAACCGATCTGCTCAGAAACCTATATGAGGATTATGTAAGACAGAACAGAGTGGCGATTGACAATGATTTTAAGACATCAACAAGAAGAAACGTCTCATCTCTACTTAAGGAAAGGATACCTGTCTCAATTTTCAATATATTAAAAGAGGCCGGAGATGTTGCCGACACACTTGGAATGAATTCATACCTTGTTGGGGGCTCGGTACGGGATCTTCTGAGGTCGGAGCAGAATCTTGATATAGATATAGTTGTAGAGGGAGACGGTATAGCTCTTGCGTGGGAACTTTCAAAGCGTCTCGGCGGGCGGGTAAAAACCCACGAAAGGTTTCAGACAGCTAAGATATTTGGGTTAAAACCGGAAAAAAGCGGCATTAAGGATTTTGTTATAGATATTGCAACGGCACGCACTGAGTACTATGAAGAGCCTGGGGCGCTCCCTCAGGTTGTCACCTCATCTATAAAAAAAGACCTCTACAGACGGGATTTCACGATAAACACGCTTGCCGTGTGTCTGAACAAGCGGGATTTCGGTAAACTTATAGATTTCTTTGGAGCTCAAAGAGACCTCAAGGAGCGCACAATCCGTGTGCTTCACAATCTGAGTTTTATAGAGGACCCCACAAGGGCTTTCAGAGCTGTGCGTTTTTCGGAGAGGTTTGATTTTAAAATAAGCAAGCACACGGAAAAACTGATAAAAACCGCCGTGAAGTTTGATCTTTTTGGAAAGGTATCCGGCACGCGGTTATACGATGAAATGTTATCTGTGTTTAAAGAGTTAGACCCGTCCAAAGCGTTGAAGAGGCTCTCAGGCTATGGCCTCTTAAGCGCCATTCACCCGGACTTTGCATTTACTAAGGAGCTAAGCAACATCTTAAAGAGTATCCATGACGCTATATCGTGGTACAGACTGACGTTTTTTTCAAGTGAACCGGATATCGGGCGGATTTATCTGATGGGGATAATGTCAACTCTGCCGGCGTTGTCACGCCTGGATGCTCTAAAGAGGCTGACAACACCTCCAAATATAATTGACAACATAATTAATTCGCTGAGACATTCGATTGAGCTTTATAATTTGCCTGATTCCAACGACCCTGCAACACTATATCATTTCCTCAAAACTTTGAGTATAGAAACCGTACTTTTTTTGATGGCTCAAAACAAAGGCAGGCAGCAGGCCATATCAAGATATCTATCAGAGCACAGGCATATTAAACCTCTCCTGACCGGCATGGAACTTAAGGAAATGGGTCTGACTCCAGGAATAATCTACAGAGATGTGTTTAACGGCATAATCAACTCAAGAATCTCAGGCGCAATCAAAGATAAAAACGATGAGATTGCCTTTGTAATGAAAGTAGTGGGTGAAAAGGAAGGGTAGATAAAGATAAATGAGGTTACCATTTGGTATCTTCATAATAAGGTGATAATAGTTATTTCATGATAAATAGTGTTTTTTTCATTTCCACTACTACAGCGAAAACCATAATTCCGTTCATTATTTTTAGTGGTTGAGATTGCCACGTCGCTATCGCTCCTCGCAATGACGAATAAAAAAACACAGTAAGAACAGCTACATGCCGTCATTGCGAACCCCAGCAGGGGGTGTGGCAATCTCTTCTTTAATAAATTCAATAAAAACATACTTTTGCTTTTTGCTATAATCATCATTGATGGTAGAGATAAAGTTTTTTGCATGTATAGCCGATTATGAAGTTAAGACTTATAACGAAAAGAGGGACAAGAGAACTTGAAAACCATATATTTGGCCGGCCCGTTGTTTTCTAAAGCTGAAAGAAGATGGGTAAATTTAATAAAGGGATATATTAAAAGGCTTGCTGAGGATAAGGGATTGGACGTCAAAATAATTAATCCTCAGGAGTTGATATTGACTAAGGAGATAGCGGCCTTAGGTGAAAATGCCAAGTATGAAATCTTCAATCGCTGCCGCAGACATCTTGACGATGTCGATATTTTGGTAGCGATTTTGGACGGAAGCCAGGTGGATGACGGTACAGCATGGGAGGTTGGTTATTTTAGTAAAAGCAAGGGGCAAAGACAAAAAATAATAGGCATCAGGACTGACGTCAGAAACGCAGGGGAAGGCGTCTCATCTACCGTCAATGCCATGATTGAGTGCTCTTGCGATAAAATTGTTGATTCCATTGAAAAACTGTTGAAAACTCTTTATATATGGCTCTATATTGATAACAAAAACGGACAATAATTTCGGCTGACTTTGTTGGCTTCATCAACAAGATACGTTTCATTTTTTTGATCCGGCATAAAGCTTAACAGCCCTTATAGTATTGCTTAAAGATAAATGATTTCTTATTGAGTTTGGAATCGTCCGTGCAATTGCATAACTATAGTAAAAAACTAAATACCATGATAAAATCTCTTTGATGAAAGTCAGTAATACCAGATTAACAAACATTCTTATCAACCAAAGTTCGTTGTAAACATTCACTATAATGCCTGCTAATGCTAAGATTGAAAGACTCTTTAAGGCTTTGCTGCTTTTACACCATATAAGTATTTGAGGCACTGTAAATAAAATAAAACATAATCTGTAAACCCAATTATTACCTATAAGAAAGGTGCCTAGATAAAGCCCTGCTCCAAGTCTGAGCCCGTCAATGTGCTCAGTGTCCTCACCGGCTGTCCCTGCACTCAGGCCCTTTGACACGCCTGTTGAAATTATAAGTAATGTTGCCAAAAATGCAAGTATATGGAACTGGCCTGCTGTGAAAGGGACATAACTTGAGATTCCCCACCTGCCCAGATAAGGATAAATCGTATCAATGAACACAAGCGCACCATAAGAGTATTCAACGCCGCGTCCTGTACTGGTATAGATTGCAGCAAACTCATCTCTGATTAAAAATAAATAACAGGCAAAAAACAATATCATGATTACAAACATTTTCCCGTTATGTTTTATTCCTTTCTTTAAAAAAACTGAAAATGAAAATATTGGATATAATTTTATAAATGAGAAAAACAATATTATTAAATATGATATGATTGCTTTATTTTTTCTTAGAAAAAAAAGTGATGCGTATAATGCAATAAATATCAACATATCGATATTAACACGTTCAACCAGTAACATCAGGGCGGGTGAATAAAGCAGCAAGCAATAAACAACAAGGCCAAAGGAGTCAATATCTCCAATGAACCTGAAAATTATAAAGAAATACACAGCAATGAGAACAACGCTTATGACATTTGTGTGGCTTGTGTTAATTCCGGTATAAACTAATATTGTCGAAAACTTTGTATAGTTGAAGTACCCGCCGCAAAGGTCATGTACTGTTTTACTACTGAGGTCCATCCCTTTTCTGAGACATTCCATACTGCACGCTATAATATTTAAATCACCAAATACCGGTTTTGATGCATACATTCCAAAAACACTACAGGCGGTTGTAAAATCATTATAATGAATAAGCACTGCACTAAAGAGTACAAAGTACAAAACCAAAAAACACAAAAGTATTACACGTCTATTCAACGATCACTCCCTGAAGAACCCGAAATTGTGCTGCCTGACATTTTGACATTTAACGGGGCATTTTTTCTGCATTGTCTCTACAGTGTTGCAATTGTAACAGCGTCTCCACCATCCTCCGTCTCCCCTTTTTTAAAAGATTTTACAAGCGGATGTGCGCAGAGATACTGCCTGATTGCCTTTGAAAGAGTCCCTGTTCCAAGGCCGTGGACTATCTTTACAGTTTTTAAATTACACAAAACAGCGTCGTTTAGGTATCGTTCAAGCTCTGAAAGTGTTGGGTCAACACGTTTTCCAATAAAGTTGATTTCCATAGGAACTTCCCGATTTATAGCATCATCTGTGTTTCTATAGTATCTGCCGGTTTGCTCTGCTGATTTTTCATCCATTTCAGTAATTGCGGTGATTGAGATTTCTATCTCACGGCCGTTTGCCAAAACACAACAACGCCCTTTGGCCTCATTTACCGTGACCACCTCGCCATAGACTTTAAGTCCCTTTAAAAACACCTTTTTCCCGGGTATTACTGTAACTTTCGGTGCAGCAGGCTCAGTTGTGAATGATTCATTTTTATCTCTTATTTCCTTTAACTTATTTCCTAATTCTTTAACCAATTTTTTAGCTTTCTCAGCTTCCGAAGTTTTAATCTGCTCAAGGATTTCATTAGCCTGCGTTTTTGCTGCGGACAATATACTTTCCGCCTTATCCAGGGCTCTTTTAATGGCCTGTTTTTTTGAGGTCCTGACAGAGGTTATTTCCCCCATCAGTGTGCTCTTAAGTGCTCTGAGTTCCTCTCTCAGTGCGTCCACCTCTTTGGTTTTCTCTTTATAGAGTTCAAGCTCTGTGTTAAGGTTGGAAAGCAGAGTTTCCATCACAGTATCCGAACCGCTGAGAATTGCCCTTGCATCTGTGATTATCTCATCAGATATTCCGAAATTGGAGGCGATGTCAAAGGCATGGGATTGGCCGAATTGGCCTAAGGCAAGTCTGTAGGCTGGTCTGAATATCTTTTTGCCTCTTTCATCAACAAATGTTTCCACTTCCATAGAGCCCACTACAACGTTGTCGTTGGAGTATGCAAATAATTTCAGGGCTCTTAAGTGAGTGGTAACGGCCACAAGTGAGCCTTTTTTCATAAGTGCCGTTAATATAGCGGAGGCCAGGGAGCCGCCCTCATCCGGGTCGGTGCCGGTGCCAAGTTCATCTAAAAGCACAAGGGTACTGTTGTCGCTCTCCGAAAGTATTTTAGATATCCGGCTAAGGTGTCCGGAAAATGTGGAGAGGTTATCTTCTATTGACTGTTCATCTCCGATGTCAACAAAAATCCTCTTCAAAAACGGGATACTTGTACCCGATTTGGCCGCAATGTGCATTCCTGAGAGAGCCATAAGATGAATTACCCCGATGGTTTTAAGTGCTACGGTTTTCCCCCCGGCATTAGAGCCGGTTATCACAACAGCCCTTACTGAGTTACCCATTGTAATGTCAAGGGGTACGAGTTGTGCAGTTTTATTTTGCTTCAAAAGAGTATGCTCTAATATGGGGTGCCGGCCCCCTATTATATTAATATATCCGCTGCCGGTAATTTCAGGGGCGGACATAGCACCGGCCTCCGAGTAGCGGCTAAGAGCCGATACGCTGTCAATTTTTATCGCTATCAGATAGTCTTTTTCAATATCAGGCAAATGTTCCCTGACAATTGTGCAGAGGTGCTTTATGATTCTGAACTCCTCAATTTTCTCATCCCCCTTAAGGGATTCAATCTCATTGCCCAGATTCTGTGCCACATAAGGTTCGACAAAGATGGTCTCGCCGGTTTTGGATATATCGTGAATTACCCCGGGAATCTGCCCCCTGGAATCCTTTTTGACCGGAATGACAGCCCTGTTGTTACGAATAGTTATAAAGAAATCCTGAAGGTGCGGGGCATAGTCTTTTCTTTGCAAAATCCCATCGAGAAGCTTTTTAAGCCTGATATCCAGTGATTTCAGCCTGCGCCTTATTTCATAGAGCTCTGTGGAGGCGGTATCAACAATGCCGCCGTCTTTATCTATGGAGTTTTCAATGGTTTTCTTTATAAACGGATGCGTTGTAAGATTGGATACAAGCTCTGAGGTTAATGGGTATTGGTGCTGCTTTGCAAATCTCTTAAGGTTATAAGAGGAATCAAAAAGCGCAACAAATTCTCTTAGCTCAACAGGCTGAATTATAGAGTTTTCCGGTTTCAACGCATTAAAAAACGCAGATAAGTCAGAAACCGGCTCTATTCCGGTTTGGTTGTTTTCAGCAAAAAGATTTCGCCACTCCGTTATGAAATCTATTTCGTGTCTGACTTCATCAGGAGTTGAAAGCGGCCTCAGGTTTAAAATACTCTCCCTGCCTGCAAAAGTAACTGCATATGAGGCGGCAATCTCAAGTATCTTACTAAACTCTAACGCCGCTACAGTGTTGTCATCTATCATCTGGACGTATATCGTAACATATTTCAGGTATTTTACGCTTGAACTCAGACGCAGGCCTGTTTGACAAAATCACTATTATAGTGTTTTACTCTTCATAATATAGCAGTAATCTTATAGAAATTGTTGGTGTGATAATGGCTGATTTAACTGAAAAAGAATACGACCTTGCCGTGGTTATTCCTGTTTATAACGAACAGCAATGCATTAAGGAGGTTGTTGGTTCATGGAAAGATACCATTTCAAAAACCGATATAAACGGGAAATACCTGATAATAGTCTTAAATGACGGCTCTACTGATAAAACTTCAGAGGCTTTGTCTGCTTTTAACAAAGATAAAAATGTCAGGATAATTGATAAAAAAAACGAGGGCCACGGCCCCACCATTTTAACTGGGTACAGAGAGGCCGTCAAAGTCTCCGCCTGGGTGTTTCAGTGTGACGGTGACAATGAGCTGAAATCCTGTGATTTTCCCCATCTGTGGAACAACCGTTTATCTTATGATGCACTTTTTGGCAAAAGAACCGGCAGGGTTCAAAGTTTAAACCGTAAGTTTATTTCCAAAATTTCAGCCCTTGTGGTCAACAAACTCTTTGGCGGCGTTATCGCTGACGTCAATATTCCTTACAGACTCATTCGCTCCGGTATTGTTGAAAAAATCATTAAACATATACCTCAAAAAACATTTGCTCCTAATGTGCTGATCTCCGGTGTTTTATCGAAATCCAGACTAAAAATATATGAACACCCGGTTTCCTATGAGCCCCGTAAAACCGGTACTGTTTCCCTTGTTAAGTTTAAACTCTGGAAATCCGCTTTTAAAGCATTTTTTCAAACCGTAGTGTTTTTTTTTAAAAGCGGTAGCTTAATCAGGGAAATTAACTCTATCCGCTAAATAGTTATAGCTGTTGTAATTAAGCAGTATTTATTAAAGGAGTTTATTAAAGAAAAATAATAAAATGCTCGATAAATAAACATAATTTATGATGGATAGTGTATTTTACCATGTACATTTCGGCCAGTTTCTGGTTTCAAGGGGGTTTCTTACCTCAGATATGCTTGAGGGAATACTCAGACTTCAGACCGAAATTAACGTTGCCTTTGATCTGAGCGTTTTACAGCATGAAGTTTTAGGCTCAGAAAAAATTAAATTAGCCGTGGATTATCAAAAAACAAACGGAGTATCTCTGCATGAGGCCCTTATTGCCCTTAACCTGCTGGATAAAGATACCATTGCTGAGATAGAAGAAAGACTACAGGAAAATGACGTTAAATTTGGCGAGTTACTTGTAAAAAAGGGTATAATAAATGAGGGCGAAATCAAGGTGTTGCTGGAGGAGTATGAAACCGGTATTAAGCATAAGAGATTTTTAAACGAGGTGAACCTTGCCCTTTTCAGGAAAGACGTTCATAGTCAGAGGCGTTAAAACTATGAGAATGAGCCTTTTGATGGTTTTATTTACAGCTTTCGTGTTTTTAGTGCCGCCGCCGGATAAATTAGAAGCTGATGATGTGTTTGTGCTTTTTGATACCACAGGGTTTGAAAAACACATTGAAGACGCCGCTGCCGGCGCTAAAATATTTATCAGTCTGCTGTGGGCCGACGACAGGGTTGGACTTGCAGTGCTGGGTGACAATTACACTGTTTTAGCCCCTCTCAGTAAGCCTGCCGACACTATCGGTATTATGGGGGCTTTAGATAACCTTGCGCCATCAGGAAGCTGCTCAAAAAAGTTAACCGGTGCTATCAATGACACCGTCAATTATTTAAGCTCAAAAAACCTCTTAGATAACGGGTTGTCAATCGTATTGTTTGTTGGACAGTCCTGTAAAGAAAAACCTGATGAAAAAGATATTGAAACTCTGTTTGAAACTCTGCAGAATAAGCAAATAAAGATATACGGCATGGGCAAGGTTAAGAACAATCCCGTGGTTGAGGTTATTGCGGAATCAGGCGGGTTATTCATCCCTGTTTCTGAAAATGAAAGCTATGCATCAAACGGGTTAATTCTTTATGAGGCGTTTAAATCCCCTGATTTAATCCCTTTTGAACGTGGTAAGTTTTTTGTTGACGAATCAATTTATGATATAACTCTTGTTAGTGAAAAGCAGAGTAAAGACAATATGTTTTTCATAATCCCGCCTAATTCAAAAAAATATACTAAAAAAGAACATCCTGAAAATGTAACATGGTATTCCTACAACAGATACGAGATCATAAAAATAGCTAATCCACAATATGGTATGTGGAACCTCCAACTCAGCACCACAAAGGAAAACAGGGCATATGTTAACTCAAGCCTGAAAATAATGTCTTCTTTTGATAGCCGCTATGTGCCGGTAAAAAAGAACATACCTTTTAAGGCATGGCTTAAGATGGATGATTTATATATTAAAAACCCTGGTATTCTTAAAAGTATGGAATTTAAAATATTAGCAGCTAAAAAGGATGAAATGGAAACGGAGACAAATCTTCACAGAGGAAAAAACGGCTTTTTGGAAGGAGTTTTTCTTCCTTCCGGGGAGGGTCTCTACAGGATTATATTAAGCGCTGCCGGTAATTCTTTAGTAAGGGGGAAAGCCTTTATTGTGCAGGCTGAGAAGGAATTACACGGCATGTACCCAGGTGCTAAGAGAAAAAATAAAAAAGAAATGACTTTTGTTGATGCTGTAATGGTTTTTCTGTTCATTAACCTTATTTTTTTGGTTGCGGCCTGGGCATACATGAGAAAAGAGACTATTGAGGATTTCATATATCAGATTTCACACAGTGATGAAATAGTAAATATGATTGGTTTTATTCATTCACTTTTAGACAAAAGGAAACAGGTACATAAACATGGTTAGGGTAAATTATTTATTATTCTTATTTTTAATAGAGTTCTGTGTTTTGTTTTTTGGACTTAGTATCCTCTTGTTTATCAGGGGAAGAAGAGAGACGATAAAAATAAAAACAACCGGCGGTAGTTTCAGCGTAGAGGAATTCAGAGATATTCTGAATTCTGAGCTGGAAAAAATGACTGACAATACAGATGCGTTTTCAGAGACGATGGGTGAGGAAGATGTTCAAAAAATAATACAACACCATGTTAGTGAGGCAAAGAAGAACTTTGTCAACTCTGCCATTAAATCATTGGATGAGGGCAAAGGTGATTACCAAAACCTGTGGCACAATCTATATGGATTGTATGAGGAGGTGCTGGAAGCGGTATTTACAAAACTTCAGGCGGTAAGCGGAGAGGCCGGCGGTGTACATGACGAAGATGAGGTTGACCACAGTACTAAGGGGCAGCCCTCAGCCGGTCAGCTTCGGGCGGTATTAGCGGCACAGAAAAGGCTGATGATTGATATTTTAGGCTATAAAGAGGTATTTACAGAGTTAGTGGATGAGTTTGAAAAAATCAAGGCATCCAATGTTAAGATCATGGAGTCGTTTGAGGAGCAGGCGGCCAGTTCCGAAGAACTTCAGATAGTGGCAATGGACCTTGAAAAGGCAAATAAGTACATAGACAAATGCAGTAAGGCGCTGCGTAAAAATATTGAAAATATAAGTAAGAAAATAGAAGATTCAGAGCAGGAACCTTCACTGTTGAAATCACAGGGAAGGGAGCCACGTGGTGATTATACGCAAACCTCTTTAATGGATAACGAAAGTAAGGGGGTACTTGTTGAAGAAGAGATGCAGATATAAATTGCAATAATTTTTCTTTATTTTTATATGTGCTGTTTTTTTATTTTATATACATATTGATTTTACAGGCAAGTTTATGTCAAAATCTTGTACTTTACTTAAGCGACTTCATAAAAGGAGGCTGGACATTATTCTAAGAACGGGTATAATCGCAATTTTTTTAGTTTTAATACTGTCAACCGCTGTAAGTGCGGCGCCGGTAGTGCTTGACCGTGTGGTAGCGGTGATTGATAAGGATGTGATAACGTGGAGTGAGTTGTATAAAATGATGGAATTTGAAATGTCAGACAAGTTAAAGGGCTTAAAACAGAAGGAAAAGCTGGAGATTTTAAAGAGAAATGAACAGCCTGCATTGGAGAAATTTATAGAGATGAGGCTTATAGTGTCTGAGGCAAAGAGAAGGGGAATTGTGGTTTTGCCGAAGGAGCTGGATGCAGCGGTTGATGAGATAAGCAGCAAGTATAAGCTTACAAAAAATGAATTTGTTGCATTATTAAGACAAGAGGGCTTCACACTGGAAGAATACAAAAAAAGTTTGGCTGATCAGATAATGATTCAGAAGGTAACGGCAGCCGAGGTTTTTGGCAAGTTAATGGTAACAGATGAGGAGATCAAAGAACGTACAAAGGGGCTGAATGTCGGCTCTGATGCCGGAAGATACAGAATAAGGGTGATATTACGTTTATATAAAAAAGATGCACAGGAAAACATGAAAGCAGAACAGTTGATGGCGGATATTTATGCTAAATTAGTAAAAGGGGCCGATTTTGGGAACCTTGCAGCACAGTATTCAGAGGGCCCGAATGTTTTAAACGGAGGGGACCTTGGATTTGTAAACAAAGATGAAATGGAAAAAGACCTTGCAGATATAGTAGTCACCATGAAAGAAGGAGAGTTTAGCAAGGTTATACATTCGAGGGCTGACTTTAAAATTGTACAACTGGTAGAAAAACAATTGGCGGAAACACCGGAGAAATATAAGGAAAGCGTTAGAAATGAGATTTTAGATGAAAAAACGAAAAAAGCTTTTAAAGATTTAATAAAATCATTAAAAGACAAGAGAGTTATAAAGATTTTATTGTAAAGTACTCTTAATTATTTTTTATCAAGGAGGGGAGTTTTTGTAGTATTCGAAAAGCCTATGACAAAAGCAGATTTGATAAATATACTATTTGATAATATTGGGCTGCCCAAAAAGGACTCTGAGGAACTCATAGAGATTATCCTGGGGACAATGAAAGAGACTTTTGCCGGTGGAGAGTCAATAAAGATATCTGGATTTGGAACATTCAATGTCAGAAAGAAAAGGTCAAGACGGGGTAGAAACCCTAAGACCGGTGAGGATATAGAGATAACGCCGCGGGTAGTTGTATCATTTCGTCCCAGTAACTATTTAAAGAACAAAGTAGAGTAGTATGTTAAAAGTAAACCAGACAGTTAAACCCTCAGCAGCAAGCAGCACAGATACGTTGGATATACCGCAAAAGCTATTTTATAAGATTGGCGAGGTTAGTCAAATAACAGGTCTTGAACCATATGTTTTGAGGTATTGGGAAACGGAGTTTGTTTTTTTGATGCCCCGTAAAGGGAAGTCCGGACAGCGAATGTACCAGAAAAAAGATATCGAATTGTTGTTAGACATAAAACGTTTATTATATGATGAGCGGTTTACGATAGAAGGGGTGAGAAAGAAGCTTGCCGGCAGACTTGTGGATGAGGAGGCGGAGCAATCCGACACATGCACAAGAGATGTTAAGGATGCAAGAGCAACAATAGAGTTAGTCAAAAGCCGGCTGAGGGATGTACTTAAGAAGTTAAAGAAAATCGGGGCGTAGCGCAGCCTGGATAGCGCACTCGCTTGGGGTGCGAGTGGTCGCCCGTTCAAATCGGGTCGCCCCGACCATTTGCTTTAAAATGGAAATGTATGCTTTATACCAAGCTGCATTCAGAAGTAAACGCAGGCGGCAGGGAGAAAGCGACACCTCCCCTTACAGGGGATTCCCCTTTAGGAGAGACGTTAAGGAGCTTGTGACAATGCCAACAAAGTTAATCGAATGAATACAACTTGGTATTAGCCGATTGAAGGTTACTTGGTATTAGTATCTAAATTCGTGTGGATAATTCTTATTAAACAGGTTATATTTGTAGTACGAGTATTTGTTTAGTTGTCAACCCCTAAAGACAAGAGGGCGGTCATATGGAACTCAATATAAAGCCTCAGAGGAAAGACAGGCGGAAACGCAGGGACATTATTGAAAAACTGGTGTTAGTTGTTTCAGTAATGTGTTGGATTTTGTTTTTGCTTACACTTGCCTATATTAACAATGCAATGCCGGAGCAGCCTACAATCTTTGACCCAAAAGGCGTCTATCGTACTGCCCGTACATACTGGGACCCTGATATGATTTTAAATGCCTTCATTTCTCTCAACACCACACTGGTCTTTTCTTTAATTGGCCTTGCCCTGAATGCTCTGAGAATAAAAAGATCTTCAGACCGTGTTAATCCATCACTTATAATGATGGTTATTCTTTCCCTAATCGGCGTCTTAATTATATACTTCAAATTCTAAGTTTTTTTATTGCTGTTTTTATCGTAATACCAGGTTGCAGTCAAAAGAGTAACAAGGCGGTAAGGAGAAAGCGACGCCTCCCCTCATAGGGGAATCCCCTTTAGGGGAGACGTTGAGGAGCTTTTGACGAAGCCAACGAAGTTAATCGAATGAATGCAACTTGGTATAATAACACATTTCCTTTGCCTGCACTATTTGATAAGAGTTTAAAAAACTTGTAAAGGTGAAGAATTTCTTGATTATATTAAAAAAAACGTTTATAATAATACCGGGTTGTAGTCAGAAATAAACACAGGCGGCTGGGAGAAAGCGGCGCCTTGTTACTCTTTTGACTGCTACTTGGTATTAGACGATGACTGCAACTTGGTATAACTTTTTGTTGGCGTTTCTATACCGGCTTTAATATTAACCCTTAATTACAGTAGTGAGGTTTATTGGATTTCCTCTCAATAATGTTTCCTGTTGCAGGGGTTAAGGTCTCAGTTGTGATCCCTCCGCTTTTTGCCTTTGTACTGTCGTTTTTTACCTCGATGGGAGGGGTCTCAGGTGCAGTTTTGATTTTACCTTTTCAGGTGAGCATTCTGGGTTATACGTTGCCATCGGTAAATTCCACCAATCTGCTTTACAATATTATCGGCATACCGGGCGGCATGTTAAAGTATATACGGGACCGTAAAATGGTCTGGCCTCTTGCGTGGGTAATAACAATAGGAACCATCCCGGGTGTCTTTATCGGTTATTACCTCAGAGTTAAATATATGTCCGATGCCGGAACGTTTAAACTTTTTATCGGCATCGTGCTTGCCTATGTTGGTATAAGGCTTCTAACCGGTGCTCTTACCTCCGCCCATAACACCTCCGGAGGCGCTAAAGCAGGCGCATTCATTGTTACAAACTCCCGCTTCAGCCTCAAAAATGTGGAGTATGAGTTTGTGGGGGAAAAGGTGTCTTTTAGTACGCCGGGCATGTTTACACTGGCCTTTATTGTCGGCATAATAGGGGGAGCTTACGGAATAGGAGGGGGCGCTGTCATTGCCCCTTTTTGCGTTACCATGTTTAAACTTCCGGTTTATACCGTATCGGGACCTGCTCTTATGGGAACTTTTATAACCTCTGTTTTTGGAATACTTTTTTACAGTCTCGTACCGGTATCAGGAGTGACTGCTGGACCGGATTGGCTCCTAGGGTTTCTCTTTGGTATCGGTGGTTTTGCCGGCATGTATCTGGGTGCTAAAACACAAAAACATATGCCCGAAAAATGGATTAAATTTATCCTTTCAATTATTTTTATCTTTATCGCCCTCCAGTATATTTATAAGTTTTTTTAAACTACGTATTCTTTTTGCAGCTAAAGCTTTTTACATTGACATTTTCTATTTATTTTGATATTCTCTACTCATAAAAATAATACTTGTTTTATGCAGAGGTTCTCTGTTGATACAGGGAAAATTATGAATACCTGTTTGGAGGCGGTAATGAAGCAGCGGTTGTTATTTCGGGTGTTAGGTACCATGGGTGGCCGGACATTATTTTAGGAAAAAACAATTGATATGAAACAGACTCCGTATTGTCTCCATTGAAAAACAGACTCCATATTTTTTAAAGAAGACTTCAAAAGGCTGGATTTTTGATGAGAGCCGGAAATGACAGAGAAAAAAGGATTAGAAGATAAATACAAGGGGAGAGTTGCTTAGGAATGAAAGCAGCTTGGGATTAGTTCTTTTTTAGTGGAGTCAATTATAAAGGCAACATAAATTATATTTTTTAATGGAGGCTCTATCAATGAAAACACGGGTACCCCTGTCACTCAAGCTCTATGGTATTGTTGGATTATTATCTGTATCGCTAATGGTTATAGGTGTTTTAGCTTATTTTAGTATTGAGTATATAGAGGGGAGTTTCAAAAAAAGTACAGAAGAAGAGGGTGTTCAAATGGAGGCCGGAATGCAGGCTCAGGTAGAGCTTGGGAATGCTGTTCATAGTTTTAAAAACTATTTACTAAGAAAAAATACTAAATATGTGGATTCATTTCATCAAGCCTTATCTGATTTAAAGAAACAAGTAGAAGTATTTGAGAAAATCTCCAATGATGAAAAAGAAAAAGTTCTTATCAATGAGATTAAGGACCATCTTATTAAATATAATCAAACAATGGATAAACTGATTACCGCCCGTGAGACCAGTGATGATATTGCAGCCATAGATAAGCAGGTAAAAGGAGCTGACAGACAAATAGAGGAAGCTTTGAAAAAACTTGATAGTTTTGCAATGAAATCTTTTGAAGAAAACGTAAAAAAAACTAAGACACTTATCATCAAACTTAAGACACTTATTATGGGGACAACAATTTTAGCATTAATATCGGGAGCTTTATTAACAACAATATTAATACGCAAAATAATGAAAGCAATTTTGTGTTTAAAAGAAACGACCGAAATGGCATCAAATGGCAGCTTAACAACAGACGTCTCGATAGTCAGCAATGACGAAATCGGGGATCTTGCCTTTGCCTTTAATACTATGTTGGGGAGTTTAAGAGGTATCATAAGTAAGATTTTTACGGGAATCAATTTGCTTTCAGAAAGCACGGAAGAACTAACCTCAACATTGAAAATGATATTGCGGATGGTTGATGAGCAAACAAACAAAACCGGGCAAATTTCGACATCATCTGCAGAAATGTCACAAACAGTCGTAGATATAGCAAGAAACGCCTCAGAGATGGCACTGTCGGCAACAAACACGTTGAAAGTTGCCGATGATGGCTCATCAATTGTAACAAAGACAGGAAACGAGGTTCAGGAAATATCCAGGACGGTTATGTCGTTATATGATGTGATAAACTCATTAGGAGAGCGTTCAAAGCAGATTGGTGAAATAATAAATGTTATAAAAGATATAGCTGACCAGACGAACTTGCTTGCCCTCAACGCCGCTATAGAGGCGGCAAGGGCAGGGGAGCAGGGCAGGGGGTTTGCTGTTGTTGCGGATGAAGTTAGAAAGCTAGCTGAAAGAACAGCCAAATCAACAACAGAAATAAGCAGTATGATTAGCTCGATTCAGGATGAAACAGGGAAGGCTATAAAATCAGTACAGGATGGTACAAAAAGAGTGGAAGCAGGGGTTGAGCTTGCTGAACAGGCTAAAATGTCTTTGAATAAAATTGTGGAAACAGTAGGAAATCTCCAGTCAATGGTGCAGCAGATAGCTACCTCAACTGAGGAAATGTCAACTGTCTCCGGCACAATATCTGAAGACATCGAGACCGTGGCCGCTATTTCTAATGAAACTTCCAGCAGCTCACAAAACATACTGGAGTCTGTAAATAAACTCAGGAGCCTATCATCCGACCTCCAAAATATCGCAGGGCAGTTTAACATCGGACAGCATGGTAAAACACTTCATGGGAAATTATTAAATTAAATCCTGTATTTAATGTTATCTTTAATATGTCTTGCTTCTGTGTGAATTGGGCAGAACCGATTTACATTTAATTCCAATTCTAAACTTGGGATAATCCCATCTGAAGTAATACCAATCCCAATAATTAAAGTTGACAGATTCTATAAGAATTTCTTAGAGTATTAACAACACTATCTGAAAAAGGAGGTAATAATATGAAGAGATTTTTACTGTTGTTTTTTTGTGTGTTGTATGTGACGTTATTTTTTTCAACTGCAGTCTCAGCAAGCGTTGGCACTTCCTTACAGGACAGAGGTATGGTAAGCAGTATTTACGGTGATTTCATTGTAGTGGAGCAGCCTTATGTTTTATTAAAAGATGTCCTTACAGGCAGTGTTAATGGCACTGATTTGCTTGCCGCTGCAAAACCGCCTAGAAGAAATCCAAATGCTATGAGGCCAAAGGTTAACCCAAAACCTCAACCCCCTAAAGGTGCTAAGGCGCGTCCACTGCCGCCCAGACGATAAACCTTACGTAGATATTCCCGGGGGGGTATTCTCCCCCCCGGCTGATATTGTTCTGTTGTATTGCCTCAGGCGGCTGTTTTAATCTCTATCTTTCTTGACTTTACCTCTTCCACCTTGGGAAGCACCAGCTTTAAAACTCCATTTTGAAGTTTGGCTTCTATCCTGTCCTTCTGTATCTGATCAGACAGTGTAAAGCTCCTTTCATAATCCCCCACTTTGTACTCGCTATATGACAGTGTGTAGCCCTCCGGCACCACAGGCTCTACAGCCCCGTAAATGGTCAGCACGTTGTCTTTAAGCGTCACATCCACCGTTGCCTCATCCACTCCAGGCATATCCGCCGTAAGCACTATCTCGCCTGCCTTTTCCACTATATCCACAGCCGGTGTATAAACTTTAGATGCCCGCGTCCTCTCAGGTTTTTCCACTGCTGCTGTTTCTTTTAACTCTTGTGTTGCCATTGATGTAAACCTCCTTTTCTTAATTAATTAGCTTTGATTTCGATTTTTCTGGGCTTTTCCGCCTCTGCCATCGGCAGTGTCACTGAAAGTGTGCCTTTTGAAAAATTAGCATCCACCTTAGTTGCGTCAATGTCAAAAGGCAGCGACAGTGTTCTTACAAAATTACCGTGCCATCTCTCTGCTCTGTGATAGGACAGTTGCTCCTCATCCGGCTGTCCTTTGCGGCAACCCTTAAGTGTTAGTGTCTTACCGGTAACGGTTATTTCCATATCCTCAGGTGTGACCCCGGGAATCTCGCAAGTTAAATATGCCCCGTCCTCTTTGCTCCACACATTTACCTGAGGAAATTGCCCGGCAGAGGGCCTCTCAAGGTTTGAAAAGACTCTGTTGATTTCCTTTTGTGCCTCAGCCATTCTTTCCGCTATCCTGCTTTGTACCTTACCAACACTGTCCTCAAAGGCTCCAAACCCACCCCATGGGTCTAACCCTGATAAATTTCTCCCCAATAGACTTCTTCCAAACATAATTCTCTACCTCCTTATCTTTTTTCGGGCTGTTATACTGATACCAAGTAGCCTTCAATGTCCAACTTTGCCGGCATCGTCACAAGCTCCTTAACGTCTCCCCTAAAAAGGGAAATCCCCTGTAAGGGGAGGTGTCGCTTTCTCCTTGCCGCCTCCGTTTACTTTTGACTGCAACTTAGTGTAACAGCTCAGTTTTACTTAATATATCAATTTCCGTGCCAATTGTTTAACTATTTGATAATTAAGGATTTTTTATGTTTGAGGGTATGTTTTATCTGAGGATAATCTTACAAGTAAGGCCAAAATGGCCTATTTAAATAGTGAAATATTGTTAAGTGTTTGAAATTAAAGATTTTTTGGAAAGCATTATTGGAAGGCCAGTTTGGCCTATAGGCAAAGTTGGCCTATTGTGGAGTTTCCCCCTGGTTTAACCGCCGTCTTAACGTGCGGAGTCCGATTTTTAACAGTTGAGCTGTTTTTGTGCGGTTACCGCCCGTGTGTCTTAGTGTTTCAGCTATTATCATATCTGTGGCTTCATTCATCGGTGTACCGATGGGGATAAGTATGCCGTCTCCGGATGGCTCCGGGGTCAGGGATGGTGCAGTTGAGGTAATGTTATCCTCAAGGTGAGGGATTATATGGATTGGCAGCACTTGGGTAGTATCAGGGGGCAGGAGAGTTGCCACGCGTGTCATGACGTTTCTGAGTTCTCTGACGTTACCGCGCCACGGGTATTTTTCCATGAGATCAATTGTGGCCGGGGAGAGGTTAGGGTAGGGGGGGAAGACGCCCTGTTCGTTAAATGCCCGGCTGAGAAAGTAGATCGAAAGGTATGGGATGTCCTCGGTACGCTGCCTCAGAGGAGGCAAATGTATTGGCAAGATGTTGAGTCTGTAGTAGAGGTCATCTCTGAAGAGGCCGTTTTGCACGGATAGCTTCAACTCTCTGCTGGTTGCCGCTATAATCCGTGCATTTATGGAGACAGGGGTTTCTGCTCCCACTCTGTAGATTTGCCCCTCTTCCAAAACCCTGAGCAGTCTTACCTGCAGGGCTAAAGGCATATCACCTATTTCATCAAGAAACAGTGTGCCGTTTGTTGCAGCCTCAAACTTACCCTTACGTGTGCGAATTGCACCGGTAAAAGCGCCTTTTTCGTGGCCGAAGAGTTCGCCCTCTATCAGGGTCTCCGGTATAGCTCCGCAGTTAACAGCTACAAAGGGGCCTGAGGACCTTCTGCTTAAGACGTGTATAGAGCGTGCCACGATTTCCTTTCCTGTGCCGGTCTCTCCGGAAATCAGAACGTTTTGGCCGGAATATGCCATAGCCGGCAGGTTGGCAAGAGCGCGGCGCATAGCCTCCGAGTGAAACTGAAAATATGGTCTTAAGCGTGACACCAAAGGGTCCATTACAGTTAATCCGGTGCTTTCTAGTGGCTCTCTGTTAAATTTCATCTCTGTCATCTGAGCAAATCTGAGGCCGGTTATGTGGCTGTGCAGATAGTCCTCAATCCCGGGAGGAACTATAGAGGCGGCGGCATCACGCATGTTATCCACTGCAAGATAAATCAGCGCTGCAGGATTTGTGGATTTACACTTTTCTATAAAGTTTGCAACTCCATCGCCAATTGTTTTTGAATCTGCAAGAACAATGTCGATACGCTCCTTCATTGACGTATAGAGAGCCGTTTCCACATCTGTAGTAACAAATGTTCTGCCACCGAACTGCTCAAACCTCTCCCCTATATCGTTATAAGTGCGGTTGCTGACAATCAACAGGGAAAGTCCCCTAAGGTCAGGTTTAGCTTGAGTCATGGCCACTCGCTAATATCTGTGTTGTCTCTCTACTGAAGGGTTTTTCCCTCACCTGAGACAACACATCAGCCCTGCTAAGTTTGTTTACTTTTAAAGTGTTCAAGGAATGGCGTTAAAAGTTCAATTGGCAGAGGGAAAATTATTGTCGAATTTTTCTCCGCTGAAATTTCGGTAAGAGTCTGTAAGTATCTTAACTGCAGTGTGCCGGACTCCGATGAAATTACCTTAGCGGCTTCAGCAAGTTTATAGGATGCCTGAAGCTCTCCCTCTGCGTGTATAATCTTAGCGCGCCGTTCTCTTTCCGCTTCAGCCTGTTTGGCTATTGCCCGCTGCATTTCAACAGGTAAATCAACGTTTTTGGTTTCAACTGCCGTCACTTTTATTCCCCACGGTTCAGTCTGCTGATCTATTATCTGCTGAAGGTGGCTGTTAATCTCCTCACGTTTGGAGAGCAGGTCATCCAATTGGCTCTGCCCCAAAGCGCTTCTCAGGGTCGTTTGTGCTATCTGGCTTGTACCGAAATAAAAATCCTCTATTTCAGTTATGGCCTTTATCGGCTCTATTACACGGAAGTACACCACGGCATTGACTTTGACGGTTACGTTGTCTCTGGTAATTACGTCCTGAGAAGGAACATCCATAGTTACAGTTCTCAGGCTGACTCTGACAAGTTTGTCAATTATGGGCAGGATTATGACAAGCCCGGGGCCCTTTACAGGTATCACTCTACCAAGCCTGAACACTACGCCTCTTTCATATTCATTTAAGATTTTAATAGCGCTCCAGAGAAAAAACAATACGGACATCATTATCAACATACCGGTGGAAACATTAAACATGTGGGCCTCCTATTATGAAATTAAAGGGTTTCTGATATTTTCCGTACTTTAAGCTTTAGTCCGGAGACTTCTGTCACTTCCACATCATCACCTTTTTCTATCAGCGTATCACTGCAAGCGCTCCAGAGCTCTCCTCGAACCGACACCATGCCCTCTTTGCCGATAGCTGTCTTGGCAATGGCTTTTGAACCTATAAGGCCATCAATTCCTGTAATGGGTTTTCGTTTGTAAGCTTTATAGGCAAGCCCTATGATTATCGAGAAAAAACCCGCTGTCATTAACACAGTAACAGCTATAAGATAAAGTGAGAGTTTGTAGTACTCAGAGGCATTCTGAAAGAGCATAACCGAGCCTATCGTCATAGAAATAATTCCACCAATCGTAAGCGCTCCGTGAGAGACAAATTTCAGTTCCAGGATAAAAAGCACAAGTGAAAGAACTATCAAAAGCACACCGGCGTAATTAACCGGAAGCGTTTGGAATGAGTAAAAGGCCAGAATCAGGGATATTGCACCGATAATACCTGGAAAAAACGTGCCTGGATTAGTTAGTTCAAAAAACAGTCCCCAAATACCAAGCATCATAAGGATGTAGGCGACGTTAGGGTCTGTGATGATTCCTAAAACAGTGAGTCTGGTGCCCATCTCCTCGTTTGTAATTTTTACGTCTGAGGTGTGAAGGGTTACTGTTTTGTTGTCAATTGTAACGGTTCTGCCGTTGAGCTGTTTAAGCAAATTGTCCCTGTTGTGTGCAACAAGGTCAATTACGTTTAGTTTAAGAGCCTCGGCGTTGGTGATGGAGACGCTTTTTCTTACAGCTTCCTCCGCCCATTTGGCATTGCGTTTTCTTGAGTCACTGATTGATTTTATGTAGGCTACAAAATCGTTTGTTATTTTTTCAGACATGGTATCATCAAGCTCACCGTGCATGGAGACCGGGTGGGCGGCTCCAATATTTGTGCCCGGTGCCATGGCGGCAACATGAGCGGCCATAGTTATAAAAGTGCCGGCTGAGGCTGCCCTTGCCCCCGATGGTGACACATAGACGACAATTGGTACCTTGCTGCGGTTCATTTCCTTTATAATAGCCCTCATAGAGGTATCAAGCCCACCTGGGGTATCCAGCTCTATTATCAGGGCTGTATCATTGGCGTCATTGCTTTTTTCGATAGCGCCGATTATGAACTCACTCATCACGGGACCTACCGCTCCGTTTGCCTTAAGCATTCGAACAGTACCTTTATCCTGACCGTTTAAACCGGAGACGGCCAAAAAGAGTAATATCACACAAAGGCTTAAATGTTTTATTGTTTTGCTCAAGAAGGTCTCCTTCTTCATGATTAATTATACACTAAATTGTGTTTATAAATGAATATCTCTTTATATGGGATTATACCAAGTTGCATTCATTCGATTAACTTTGTTGGCTTTGTCGAAAGCTCCCAGCCACCTCGTTACTCCTTTGACTGCTGCTTGGTATAACCTACTTTGAAAACTTTTTGCTCTCAAGTAATTTTAACTCTTTTTTGATTTCGCTATGGGAAATCCAGCCGTACCCAACACATCCGAGTTTATGGTACAATTCCTCCAAATCACTGTCATTCCACACAGGTTTACCTCTTCGTGCAAGGCTTCCTGAGACGTAAGGAACAGAAGATGCAAGAAAAAGCTCAAGGTAAACGGCAGCGGAGTCATCCCATCTTCCCTCTTTGGCGTCATCTATTTCCCAGTCAAGTGTCCAGAGCTTTATCTCACCGTCATCACCGGCAGAAAACGCCTGCCTGCCATGACGGCTTATTAAGACGGAGTTTATACCTAACTGATGCCCCTTAAACACACGCACACAGGTCTCCGTCCTGATATCCCAAAGCCTTACGGAGTTGTCGTTACTGCCGGAGAGCACAAAGTTGTTGTCGGCACTTATGCTCACCGTGTTGACCCCTGCAGTGTGGCCCTCCAGTATATGTATGCACCTTTCCGCACTCAGGTCCCAAACCCTTATGGTCATATCCTCGCTGCCGGTTACAGCCAGTTTTCCGTTTAAACTTAAAGCAATCGTGTTTATTACATCCGTATGCCCGTCATATGTTGCAAGTATATCCAGAAAATTAGCCGTAGTCATTTGCCAAAGTTTGAGTTTTCTGTCTGCACAACCGGTTATGAAAAATCGGTTATCGGCACTTAGGGAAACAGCCATAACGGGGTCGGGATGGCCGTCATAGGTTCTGATAAGCCGCCCTGAGGCTACATCCCAAACCTTTACGGTTCTGTCATCACCTGAGGATAAGGCAAGGTGGCAGTCATTGCTTAGATACACGCTGCGTACTACTCCCTCATGGGCTTTAAGGGCTCTTATCTGTTTGCCCTTTTTAACATCCCAGAAGCTGATGGTTCTATCCATGGTGCCTGCCATAGCGTAAAGACCGTTTTCACTGAGGTGTACGCTGGTTATGCCGTTTAAAAACCCTTTAAAAGTATTGATTAAATCACCGGTTTCTATATCCCATAGTTTAATTGTTTTATCTACACTGCCTGAGAGCAGGAGCTTGCTGTGGCTGTCAACCGAAATGGAGGTTACAGCTCCGCTGTGGCCTTTAAAGGTTATGCCCTCCCAACCGCCGACAAACGTATGGCGTGGAAAACGCATATACAGTTGCATCCACAGAGACAGTGCCTCGCTGTCGCGGCTATAGCCTCGCTGTGAGCGGGCTTTTCTTAAATGTGCAGCCGCTTTTTTAAAATCATTTTCAATAAAGCACACCTTTGCTTCTTGTATCTGTTCTGTGTAGGCAGCCATAGCTGAAAAAGCCGTCTCACTCTTTAGCACCTGAGAGAGCATCATGGGTGCACGGAAGGATTCCCGGTTGCTGGATACCTCCCAGAATTTCACCAGTTTATCATTACCCCCTGTAACGGCAAATCTGCCATCTTCCGAAAGGGCTACTGCATTTATCGCCTCCAAGTGTCCATCAAAGGTGCGAATACATCTGCCTGTTTCAACCTCCCATTGAATCATTGTCTTGTCATGGCTTACCGATACCAGTGTTTTACCTGTGAAATCTACAAAAACACCGGAGACTGTCTCTCCGTGGCCATGCATGGTTTTAGTGCTGATACGTGAGGTCAAGTCCCATAACCGCACTGTCTTGTCAGCCCCAGCTGAGGCCATTGTACGCCCGTTTTTGCTTACCGACACTGAGTTGACTGCATTAGTGTGCCCTCTGAAGGTATGGAGACATCTCAGGGAGGAAACTTCCCACAGCCGTATTGTGCCGTCTTTACTCGATGAAATCACGTGCTTTCCGTCCTTTGTGAGATAGACTGAGGTTATATCTCCTTTGTGGCCGACAAAAGTCCTCAGATAAGTGCCTGAGTTTGAGTCCCAAAGTTTTATTGTTTCGTCTGAGCTGCCGGATAATGGGTTGCGGCCGCCTTGTTCAATACTTACTGAGGTAACCCCCTCTATGTGGCCCTTAAATGTATGGACGCAGTAGCCGCTTTTAACATCCCATATCCGCACTGTTTTGTCCGCACTGCCGGAGATAATCAGAGTTGCATCGGGCAGCATGGAAGCAGAAAGAATGCCGCCTGTGTGTCCGTGAAAAACTCTCAGGCATGTGCCTGACCCTGTATCCCAAAGACGCAGCGTCATGTCAAGACTTCCCGATACGGCAAACCTGCCGTCTGCACTTAAACCCACTGCCGTAACAGGTTCCTCATGGCCGATAAAGGCTTTAAGGAAGCCCTTTGAGCTGCCCTTTTGTGATTGCGCATACACTATTGCATATCTTATGTCCTCAAGATGTGTTATCGTTTCATCTATTTCCATGAAATATTTTAAGGCAAGCGTGCAGTCATCTCTCTCCAGATGAACAAGCCCTGTTAAGTACTTTACTATGGGATTTTCCTGATGGGAGCGTTGAACTTCCTCAAGTGACCTTACAAGTGCGTTATCGGTAATGTTTGCTCCCCGCCACTGTGTCAGCCCCAGGTTATAGCTGGATTCAGGATGATGGGGTTGAATTCGGAGAGCCTCAGTCCAAAGCCTCTCCGCCTCCTCGTCACGTCCAAGGTCAAGAAGGGACACCGCTCTGTTATTAAGGCTGTCGGCTGTAGCCATACTGACCTCAGGAGCCTTGCGGGCATATTTTTTACCGGTTATCCTTTCGTATGTAATTATAAGCTCCTGTGCTATTTCATTCATGCTCTCAGGACGCTCTACCGGGTTTTCCTTAAAACATCTGCTTAGAAGTTCCGAAATATCATTTGGCATCTCCGGCAGGTTCTTATTGCTAAAGCCATCTCTTATACTCTCCATGTACCAGTTCAGGGCTTCCCCTGCCACAGTGCCCGAGGGCCATGTGACCTCCCCGGTAAACATAACTAAAACAGAAACAGCCCACGACCAAATGTCTGTCTTAAGAGAGAGTTTTTCCTGATTTGCCTGCTCAGGAGAACAGAAAGCCGGTGTCATTCCACCAGGAGTTACTAACTTACTCAAGCCATAGTCCTCAAAGAAACTATCCTGGCCATAGAGCATTCCCACAGCTTTGGCAAGCCCGAAGTCAGTCACCTTGGCTATGCCCTCTGAGGTCATCATGACGTTAGCAGGTTTAACATCCTGGTGAATTAGTCCTTTCTCATGAGCATAGTTAAGGCCCCAGGCAAATTGTATTGAAGCATCAATTACACCCTCCAGTGTGGTTAACTTGCCATCATGAATCCAATCGTTGAGGCTGCCGCCATCCACGTACTCGGCAAAAACCATCGGCACGCCCTCTACCTCACGCACGTAGTAGCAGCTGACTATATGTGGATGAAGGCCCAGGTTGACCCATGTTTCAGCTTCCCGCTCAAAACTCTCAGCCCCCCCGGCCTTTGCCAGCTCTGCTGACTTTGGGCACTTCACTGCAAGGTCAACATTCCACCCCTTGTGCTTTACCTTATACACTTTACCCATGCCACCCTCGCCCAAAAGTCCTGAAACCTCATAAAGGTCTAAAATGACGTCACCAACATTCCACGAACAGCCGGAACCTTTTTCCATCGTCTGAATGGAGGCGCTGGGAAGGCCGCCGCGGAACTTCTCTATTTTAAATGTGCTGCCACACTTTTTACACTTGGCATTTTTACCTGTTAGTGATGTGGAAACACTATATTTGGCACCACAAGTCGGACAAGCCGCTACAATAGACATTGCACCACCTTTATTGTTTTTCCTCTTTCAGTAATAATGTCTGCTCTCATATGACAATGTTTCCAATGATTAGATTCTGCTGTGTATGGGTAACACTCACTGGGTTTTCCAATAGTAAATCCGCTCTTCTTTATCTAACCCCTTTAGGTTATATGAGCCGATGGGAAGCGCTTTAAGTTGTGAGGCAGGGTTTAGGGTACTCCAGAAGGAGCCGGTCATGAGTATAAATTCCTTATGATGTGCAGTGAGCCGTTCATTAACCTTGGGCTCTCTGTGTCTTAAGTCCTCAAGGGAAAACACTGCATGGGCATTTCTACCCGTGCGCTCTCCCTCTTGTGTCAGCCGTACCGAGCCCCAGTGCAGCGCTATGGATATCTGAATCGGTATTTTAATGTGGCGCAGGATGCCCGGTGAGAGCTTCAGAGCGGCACTAAGGGCTGTATCGGCAGAGCCGAAGGTGGCAAAAAAACCGTCCCCTGTGCACTTAAGAAAGGCGTGCTTTTCATTCTGAAGTGATTTCTCAAGCAATTGGCCAAGGGCTGATATGACTTTTACAAGGTGCGTTTCACCAAGTTTAACTATTCTGGTTGAGCCCACTATATCGACAACTAAAAGAGCCTCTGTGCGCTCTTCAAAAAACTCACTCGGAGGAATCAGAATACTTCCCTCTGAGCTGTATGCCTCATCCAGCAGGTCATCGGCCTGGGCCTCTGTACCCGGTGGAATTATTCCTATTCTGGTTCTCCCCACAGCAAACCATGATGGCAAAGGCAGCGAGACAGCTCCTTTTATTCGTTTACCGTTGAGGTATGTACCGTTTCGGCTTGCAAGGTCCTCAAGAATCAACTCCCCACGTTCAAGTTTTACTACACAGTGGTTTCTCGATATTGTTTTGTCGGCTTTCAGTGACAGGTTGTTGTTTGAGGCCCTTCCTATTGTAAAAGCAGGAGGGGTTACAGGTAAACTGAACTGTGGCGGTGTTTTATCAAGGTTTACAATTAAAGCGATAAAGTCGGTGGTCTCAGATGTTTCCTTAACAGATGCATTGTACTGCTCGGTATCTGAAATGGTTACAGGAGTAGCATCATCGTCATCAAGGGCAACATCAGAGGTGTAGTCAACAACAAGCACAGTGATGTTGTCAATACCGCCTGCCTCGATAGCCGCTTTAATCAGAGATGCACAGGTTTTCTCTGAGTCCCGTTTATTCATAAGTATTTTCTTTATATCAGTGTCACTAACCATTCCGGTAAGGCCGTCGCTGCAAAGCAAGAACCTGTCGCCGGGTCGGGGCACGAAAAACCTAGTTTCAGGTAAGGCATCCCCTGACATGCCGATGCAACGAGTGATTTTTCCTCTGGCGGGATGGCTGTGAATATCATTCTGGGTAATCTCTCCCGAGTTTATCAGAACCTGTATGACGGAGTGGTCCATGGTAAGTTGAGTGAGTGAGCCCTGTCTGAGCATGTAAGCCCTGCTGTCTCCCATATGGGCGACAATGGCTTCTTTATTTCTTAATATCATTAAAACGACTGTGGCTCCCATGCCGGAGAGGCCGGGTTTTGACCTGCTAATAACACGGACGTGTTCATTGAGCTCACTTAAGGCGGATGAGATAGTTTCCACAGCTTCGGGGCTATTGAGGCTGTTGATATTTTTCATATATTTAAGTAAAAGTTTGGGCAGATTTTCAACAACTTCCTTACTTGCAAGGTCCCCGGCAGCGTGTCCTCCCATACCATCTGATACAATGAATATACCATTGTCAGGGTCCTGTGAGAAGTTGTCCTCATTCCTTTGGCGTACCAGCCCCTTGTCGGTTAAGCCGGCATAGGTTATTGCTTTATTCATAATGCCCCCTCCAGCGCTCGCTTAAAATCCAGAGCGGTTTTAAATTTAATTTCAGGCTGGTCTATAAGCGCCTCATCAATCACCTCAGCCAGCTTTTTAGGAATGTTGGGATTTCTCTTCAGTATAGATACAGGTTTGCTCTGAAGCACTATGTACCACGGGTCCTTGCCTTTAGGAAAATCCCTCGGAAAACGTCCTGTAAGCATGTAATAAAAACTGGCGGCCATAGCCCATACGTCAGCCTCTGGTTTTGAGTACTTAAAATTAATTACCTGCTGTCTGGACATAAAAACGGGAGTGCCGGCAGATGCCCCGGTGCGTGTGTAGCCGCTTAACCCGGCTGCATCGAATGCTTTGCCCAATCCGAAATCTGCTATTTTTGATATTCTTACTCCGCCGGTTTCAGTTAAAAATATATTTGTTGGTTTGATATCTCTGTGGATTAATCCTTTAAGCGTTACGATACTGGAGTCGGCTAATTTAACGTTGGGGATTTCAAGGGTATGGGCATAGTGCAAACCGTCAAGAGATTGTAGTACCAAAGTGGTAGCTTCATCAACATCCAGCTTCCCCCCCCGGGCCAGCATCAGTTTGTCTATGCTGCCCCCCTCACAGTACTCCAAGGTGAAGTAAAAGGTGCCGCGTGAGTTGCCGTAATCAAGCAGTTGCACAACATTTTGGTGTTTTAAGTGTTTGGTGTTTTCCACCTCTCTTAAAAACATCTCCCTTGAGCGCTCATTGACTGCTACCTCTGAGAGCATCACCTTCAGGGCAACCTCTCTACCGGTCTCTATATGTTTGGCCAGATACACTGCTCCCATTCCGCCCTTACCTATTTCACTTATTATCTTATATCCGTGGATTTCAAAGGCATCTTTTGAGTCCTTTTCATCTCCCAGCACATAGGACTTTGCCACCTTAACTGGGTCCTCACGGCACACAGTACAGAGCCCCGATGATTGGTCAATGCTTCCCTTACCAGGGGACTTGCCGCAGCTTGTACATGTGGTTAATAGGGCAAAACCGTTGTCTTTCTTATCTTTATCCTTATTTTCAGAGCAACGCCGGCAGATGTAACGTCCGTCCGGCATTCTTAGTGCATCAGGATTATCAGCCGGTAATTCAACACCACAGTCGGAACATATTGGGGATTCATACGTTCTGACTTTAAAGACAGTAGTGCCGAGCTTTATTTCATCCCCTTTTTTAAGATCATACTCAGGGAATTCCATTTGAGAAATTTCGTTAATATTTTGAGTTTTGAGGCGCTGGCCTATCTTATGGCCGTTAACATAAGTGCCGTTTAAGCTGCCGAAGTCTCTTATTCGTATCCCAGGCGGGTTTATGTCCAGCAGACAGTGGTGGCGTGAAATCGTGCGGTGCTCATCATCATCAGGCAGGCGCGGATTACAATCCACCCCCCTGCCAAGGATGCATGTAGTTCGTTCTAAGAATTTATACTTTTTACCTTTGAGTTTACCCTCCGTAACCTCAAGGACGACTTTTGCCGGCAAAACGCCCTCCATTTTAATACTTATTTTAAAAATATGCCGACTTTAAATCGCTTACAATCCCCTACTGCTTTTTCTTATCCGACATGTCCCTCTATTATCCCTTATAGTGTAACAAAGCCGTTTGTACTATGTCAACATGGCTCCCGAAATCCGGTTGGTATAAGAATCATTTTATAGGAGTTCAACTTAGCTGTATGATTGATTTGGACAATAATTAATATTTTAAAGAGTAGTGTTGACACGATATAGTTAATCAGAATATGGTATTATTAAAAGTTGAGTATTTACTAAAAGACAGGGGAGGTTTAAATGCCGGAAATTGGAATGGATTTAAACAGGTTTATACTTGAGGAAGAGAGGAAGTTCCCATCCGCTACAGGTTCACTTTCTATTGCTCTCACATCTTTGGAGACTTCCGTTAAAATTATTGCCTCTCACGTGAGGATGGCCGGGCTTGCTGAGATATTCGGTAAGGCTCAAAAGACCAACATTCAAGGCGAGGAGGTTCAAAAACTTGATGAATTTTCTAACAATGTTCTTGTCAGAGTACTTTCAGACAGTGGGCAATTCTATGCCATAGCCTCAGAGGAACTCGATGATGTGATCTACCCTGAGAAAGGTAAAGACGGTAAGTATATAATTGCATTTGACCCCCTTGACGGCTCAACCAATATTGAGGTAAACATATCAATAGGTACAATCTTTTCCATTTATAAGAGAGACAAGGGGTCTGAGGCTGATTTTCTCTGTGGCGGGAGCCTTCAGATAGCCTCAGGATACGCTATGTATGGCTCATCATCTGTTTTTGTCTATACTACAGGGATGGGACTTAACGGCTTTACCCTTGATCCATCATCAGGGCTTTTTCTTTTGTCTCATCCCGGAATGAGAATTCCCGAAAGTGGTAAAACATACTCTTTTAATGAGTCCAACTCTCAGGGCTGGGATGATAAAATGAGGAGCTATCTTGAAACTCTGAAATCCTCCGGTTACACCCAGAGATTTATCGGAACGATGGTGGCCGATGTTCACAGGACGCTTCTAAAGGGTGGTATATTTGCTTATCCGGCAGATAAAAAAAGCACCAAAGGGAAGCTCCGGGTCTTATACGAGGTCTTTCCCATGTGCATGATGGTGGAGGAGGCCGGAGGGCTTGCCGTTGACGCTGCCGGCAAAAGGATTCTTGACATTGTGCCCACTGAAATACACCAAAGGACGCCTGTTTTTCTAGGCAGCAGAAAAGAAATAGAAATTTTTTTAAATACAACAGGATAGATATTAAAGTCAGAATCTGTATATGCAATTTAAAATATTGAATATTTGAGGTAATAAATAACCCCTAAAAAAAATATTGAAATTTTTTTAATAAAATATTTTATAATGCTAAGATATGTTTTTTGTGTTCCTTTGTAAGTTAAGGGAATTAGGTTAAAAAACAAGAATGAGGGAATATTGATGCTGATAAAATGCTGGGGCTCAAGGGGGTCGATACCGGTTTCAGGCAGGGAGTACCTAAAATATGGAGGGGATACGACCTGTATAGAAATTGTAACGGATAGCGGCGAGAGATTAATAATTGATACAGGGTCAGGAATAAGGGAATTAGGTAAAAAAATGCTTGATGAAAGCCAAACAAGGATGCATATTTTTTTCACACATTTCCACTGGGACCACATAATGGGTTTCCCTTTTTTCAGACCTATCTATAAACAGGGAACACAGATTGACTTCTATGGTTGTGTATTTAGCAAAGGAACTATAGCTGAGATGATTTCCAAAACGATGGTGTCACCGAATTTCCCGGTTAATTTTAACGAGGTGAAAGCTGAATTTAAATATAATGATCTGTGTAAAGGCAATTTTAAAATAAACTCAATGACTATAACCCCTATTTATCTCAGCCATCCAAACGGGGGGCTCGGTTATAAATTCCAGGAAAATGGTAAGACTTTTGTATTTATAACAGACAATGAGCTGACATATAAGCATCCGGGCGGGCTGGATTATAAGGACTACATGGAATTTGCAAAAGGAGCTGACTTGCTTTATCACGACTCTGAATACATAGAGGAAGAGTACTCTGATAAGATAACATGGGGGCATTCCATATATTTGGATTCACTGAGACTTGCCATGGAGGCTGATGTAAAGTCTTTTGGCCTGTTCCACCATAATCAGAATAGAACAGACGATGAAATAGACGCAATGGTTGAAAACTGCAGGGCAATCATAAAGCAAAATGGTAACTCCCAGACTTGCTTTGCCGTAGAAAAAGGCAACGAAATAGTTTTGTAGTTGCCCATGAGATTGCCATCCCATAAATGGATTATTGATGTTTTGCAGAGGCTACAGCCTCGTCAATTTTCACAGGAGTTTTACCCAATACAATTCCATCTCTTGTAACTACGATGTTGTAATTAGCCCCTTTTTTTGCAGTTAACTTGCTCAGAGGAAAAGAATCTCCAGGCAGTAAGTTTTTAACGGCACGGTCGCTGTGCTCTGACGATGATTTTTCAAAACTGTAGGTTATTCCGTCATTTTTATTAACATTAGTTTTAACGTCAACAATTTCAACAGTATCGTTTGGATTAACAGTAATTACGTCTCCGTTTGTGTACCAGCGTTTATTCCCGCCGTTTTGCTTTAAAACAATATAATCCATTTTAGGCTCTTCAATATCAACGTAAACTGCTCCGATTAAAGATTTTCCTATGCTTATTTCAACTGTATATGATTTTCCGGCTTTATCGAAGGAATAACTCTTCCAAAGATCCTTGGCTGTGTGAATAGTATATCCCCTGTCCTCTCCGGTGTTATGCACTTTATCGCCGACAAAACCCATGAAATTAACGGTAAGGGCGGAGGGACTGATTCCATCAACAACCACATCAAGAAGTATCAGCTTGTCTCCCCTGATTAATGTAAGGTGCTCATTATCATTTAATACATGCTTTAAGCCGTTAAGTTGTACTACAAGATACTTAAACTTTGCATCCTTAACGCTGACAGGTTTTTTAGAGACAGCAGCTTTAAGGGCGGCAGGTTGATTCTCAGCCAAATCAAAACTCACCTCTCCAAAACGTACACCGTCCTTTTTTATATGAGCCTTTACTGAGGATTGCACTGTGAACTCTCTTTTAAACGCATTAGCTGCACCAATGCCGCTGACATCCACGCTCAATCCTCTTCTGTAATTTGATGATATATCGGTTATGATAATCCGGTCGCCCTTGTTTACCCGCAAGGAGTTGTTATTGTGCACTATGCGTTCATCACCGTTTACAGAGACTACGACGTAGTTAAGCTTTGGAGAGTCGAGCACTATGTGAGGATTGTCCGGGATTATTCCGAATTTTTCTAAAAATGTATTTATAACCAGTGTCTGGTAACGGACTTTTTTCTCGAGGTCATTTATTTCCTTTGATGCCTCTATTCCAAACGCCGGAATACTATGTGTTGAGAGTGCATAGAAGGTTGCGGATTTACGTTGTTCTGGATGTGAGGTGTTTTTTTCAAAAGTGCGGTGGTTGTTAAATCTGAAATAGTGAGACTCTTCTTTTATATTCAAATTTACCTCATCTGCGACCTCACGGGCTATTCTGCCCAGATACAGCACCTTTCCATCATCTGTTTTATATATATCCGTGTCGGCTATTATAGACTGTCCAAAGCGATTTGGGTTTCTGAGATCGCTTATCCTCGTATCTGAGTAGAAGCCGGAGCCCTCGTGGAGATTTAATAAATAATCGCTTTGACTTATGAGTTCTTTTAGGATTTCCACTATTTTATCCTCATAATACTCACGGTTTTTTTCGTTGAATCTCCTGTTCATGTCGTTATTTATTTCTCTCTTATGTTTTATAATCGAAAGGAAATTAGCTCTGGGCACGACAATCAGGTTGCCTTTTTTCAGTGTCATATCGGCATAAAGGTCTGCTGTGGTGTATCCTCCGGGTTCATCTCCTTGGATACCTCCTATGATTATCAGAGTTTTACCCTTATCAGTGCCATGGATGCGGTAAACGTGTAATTCGTAATCGGTATTTTCAAAATAGACTGTATGGTCCGTTTTGGCAAAACACGGGCTCTGCAGGACGGCAGCCAGCAGAACCAGTGATATAATAAGATATTTAACACCGCAGAGCATTAATTTATTGTAACATTTTTTCAAAAAAATATTTCAAATTACATTTATCTGTTTGATTCAAGAGCTTTCCTTGTAATATCCTCTTTTAAAACAATATTTCCGTCAGAGCCAAAAACCACAACAGTAAGTGATTGTATATCGGATTCATTGGATGTAATCTTCCATGAAATCGGTTTTCTGTACCTTATATCAAAAGTATCACCTTCTTTATAGTCAACCGGTATCCCGTTTTTTATTTCCTCGGACTCTGGGAAGCTTTTATACTTGCCGGATGCTTTCCAAACTATATAGACATATCCTGATAGCTTTGCATTAGAAACTTGCAGTTTTACTAAATCAAGAAAAAGCAAAAAGCCATCGCCGCGGTTGGAGCGCTTTGTTCGAATATTCTCCATAGTAATTACTCCGGTATTTATAGCCGGCTCTTCAGACGGAGCACTTTGACTGGGGGTTTCCACTATGGCAACAGGTTTCTTTATTTGTTCGTTAAAAACAGTTTTCTTTGTTTCCATTTCTTTTACAGCTGCCTTCATATTTCTGTTTTCTTTTTCAGTGGCGTCCAATTCAGCAAGAATGTCGTTATTTTCTTTTTTTTCCTTGTAGCTGAAATAAACGGCAAATAGTGATATTCCGAAAAAGCACAGTGCAGAGACAACAATAAGCTTAAACAACCAGGAGCGCAGCTTAAAGGTTAGAGCCTTACCGCTTTTATCTTTAAAATATATTAATGTTATAGTTTGTTTGATCTTCATTTAAATAAAAATAAACAGCAAAATGCCTGACGTACTCTGTTACCCTTCTATCTCTATAGCGACCTGATTAGAGGGAGATTGCCTAAATTTTGACATTTCACAGCAGCCCTCAAAAAAAGCCCCTGAGTAAACAACAAGAAGGGGGGTCTTAATATCCCCATAGACTCTGCACTGTGAAAGGAGCTCAACTTTAGTTTTAGCCTCAACCACACCTCTTACCTCACCTGAGATCAATGCAGTATCCACATTTATGTTCATGGAGTCGATAAAAGCACTCTCGCCGACAATGAGGGTTCCTGATGAGTCAATTTCACCCTGGAACTTACCGTCAATTCTAAGTGTGCCGTCAAAAACCAACCTGCCGCTTAAAATCACGCCTGTGGCGATAAATCCGTCTATTTGTGTAGCACCTTTCACTGCTCTATCTGATTTCTTATTTCCACGGATAGCTTTTTATCCGTATTACTTACAGAGTGCATTTTGGAGTGGCCTTCAAAAAGCCCTCCCTCTAAAATAGCAAGTTTTTGGGTAAGCACATCCCCCAGTACTCTGCCCTTTGCCAGTATCTCTATGTACTCGCCGGCCTTTATGTTTCCTTCCACAAGGCCGCCCACTATAACCCCCCCGGCATCTATATCACCTTTGATATGGCCTTTCTCTCCAACAATTACCCAGTCGGCTTTTACATTGCCCTCAAAGAAGCCATCCACACGAAGGGTCCCCTTTAGGTTTATTGTGCCCTTTATCTCTGAGCTTACTCCTATCAGAGTTTCTATTCTATCGTGTTTTTTATTAAACATTGTTTTTAAAAATTTGTTTTCAGGAATCTTTCAGTAAGAAAGGCTGGGGGTCTATTGGTACATTGTCTTTCCATATCTCGTAGTGGACATGCGGGCCGGTGGAATTACCTGTTGAGCCGGAATAACCGATTGTATCGCCTCTTTTTACCTGTTGTCCTACTTTAACAGCTATTTCACTGTTATGGGCGTAACAAGTGGTAAATCCAAAGCCGTGTTCTATTACAATGAGACGTCCGTTGCCGGCACTCCAGTCGGCAAACACGACAATGCCGTTAGCTGTTGCCTTTACAGGTGAACCTGAGGGCAAGGGCAGGTCAACGCCGGTATGATACTCTGAACGCCTGCTGCGTGGATGTGTTCTCCAGCCAAACTCCGAGCTGATTCTACCTACCCCTGAGGGCAACCCTGAGGGGGTTGAGTAAAAAATATCTTTTTGTTGTTTAAGGTAATCTTTCAACTCTGCCACTGTGTTGACTGATTCTTCTATCTGCTGCCTTATTAACTCGATATTTACAGAGCCGGAATCAGTCTGGTCTATATTATTAAACAAATCCTCTTTGCCCTTATTGCGGCTCAACATTGTCTTTAACTGGGTTTCAGCTTTCTTAATAGAACTTATAGTTGACCTTACCTCTACAAACTGAGTGTAATAATAATCAGCTTTGTCTTTTAAATCGTTATATTTTTTTGTTGTTACACCTACATTGACCGTATAAGCGGTAAAGGAAAACCAGAAACCGCAAAGAATCAGGATACCGATGGAAGGCATCTTAAAACGATATGTCTTTTCTGCGTCATGAGGTACAATCATTATCGTTATTGGACTGAATAATCGGCGTAAGTATTTTTTTATTCCGGTCATAGTCATAACCCCTCCTGTGTTGACATGATTGCAGCCACTTTGGCAATACAACCCCTAGTTATGGGGCGGCTTAGCATTTGCAATTGGAACACATATTAACATACTGACAATTAAAAGTGCAAGAAAAAATTTAAATTATATTTCTAAAAAAATAAACTCTGCATTATTCAGTCTTACCTGTTAGTTTGTAGTATTTAGCTGTCAAACTAACCATTTTTGATGTTGTTTCCCTCAGTCTTTCAGTTAATGCCTTGACAATCATTCTGAAATCTTCCGATGTTTTATTTATCTCGTTTTCAAGGTAATCCATATCAAAAATTCCTACTTTTGTCCGGCCGACTGATCTTGCTGTTGCTGAACGGGGCTGTCTGTCTATAAAGCTCATATGGCCGAATATGTCACCTTTGTTTAAAGTCGCCACTACTATATCAACGTCGTCTACCTTCATTTTTATAGCTACAGAACCTTCAAGTATCACATATGTTCCCTCGCCATGTGTTCCTTCTTTTATTATCACCTGCCCATCCTCGTATGTTTCTGTTACGGCTATCCTTTTCATTAAAAAACCTCCAAAGTTGTCAAGCGGTAATTAAATAATTTAACTATTACAGCTGTTAAATTATTTCTTGAAAAAAACATCGAGTGCCGCCGATTCATCAAGGTTATGCAGTGCAACACCGATTTTTAATTTTATATGTTTTCGTGTAATATTATCAAGCCTTCCGGAGGCGTCTTTTAAATTTTTTACCTTCCTGTCAGTCTCATCCGAGATTTTCAGATATTTTGCATAACTTTCAGCCTCAGCTTTAATAGAAAAATCCCCCGGCATTTGCCACTTGTCTTTAAGATACAGCCATGATGCAAAGTCCTCGGGTTTAGCTCCTTCCATAAGCTCTATGGCTGAGGTGTTTTGTATCTGTTCAATTCTGAGTCCGGTTTCATCAGCCCTGATTGTGTGTGAACCGGTAAAAGGATATGCTCCGTAGTTGTCAAAAAACTCCCATGTAGAGCCGGATAATTGAGCTTTAGCATGGCAGGAGTTGCAGCCTCGTGCTCTGCCGAATGGATGAGCGGCCTGATCAAACTGTATCCATAACAGGTGCTTATTATTAGCCTTAAGGCCGTCAAAAGTACCGTTTATAAAGTATGCGTCGTGGGTTTGTCCGTCGGGCCAGCGGTACATGATTGACTTAGACGGAGGGACGTTGTTTTTTATATTTCCGACACTATGCGGCCACACCTTATATGGCCGCCACGTGCCTTTTTCGTCCTTCAGTATTATAGGAGGGCTTTGTATGCCGTAGTAGAGTGAATATTTTTTAAAAGGGTTTTCCTTTCCGGCAATTTTACCCGGCCCCCAGATAGTTATCTGATAGCCGCCAAGCTCACTGATATGACAGGTGCTGCAGTCTAGATTTCTGTGGATACTGCGTGCGTGAGCGCTTTCAATATCTATATGGCAGTCCTGACAGGTAGCTCTTCGTTCCATGTCTCCCATGCCTTTTTCCCCTGTGGGATGGCAACTGATGCAGTGGATTCCGAGTTTATAATGCACGTCCGGCTGCATCCCTGTAGGGATGGAGTAATCACCGCCGATATAAGTCTCTCCGCGGCGTGACTGCATAGCTCCGGGGTGGCAGATACTTGTGCCCCTGCCGCCGCCGGCACATGTCTCAGACCTTGGCATTTTACTAAATGAGTGGACCCCCTCCTTAGAGCTTGGGCTGTAGTGGCAGTCAAGGCATCCGGCGTGGCAGACGTTACAGAACTTCTGTTTATCCTCGGCATGGTGTTTGGTGAAGGGCATGTTTAGGTTTTCAGCTATCTCCTTAGTGTTAGTGTCGTCAAACCCGGCGTCTTTTAGCACCTCAACCGGCGGGGTGTCGGCAAAAGACGGACCGCAGTTGTGTGGCCCGTACGGTTTAAGCCATGTTTTCATAAATCGCTGCCGGTAGTTTCTGCCCATTATGGAGTGTTTAAACTGTTTAAGCTCCTCAGGGTGGCAAGCCGGAGCACCACAGGTCTGCTTAGCAATGTCAGGGTCAAAGTTAAAGGTTTCCGGGTTTCTGTCATGCCAAAGAACATTTCTCAACTCAAAAGGAACCACGGAATCTTTTCCTGTATCCACCTTGGGAAGAAGCTCATAAATTTTATTTTCACCCTGAGGCAGCAGCGGGCCCTTAAATATGTTATCCCTGTTTATAAGGTTCCCGTCTTCCGATACAAAGAGAGCCTTTAGCATTCCTTTGTGTGCTGTGTCTTTATCTTTTGCACGGCCGTTGCCCATGTGACAATCTTTGCACTCCACGTTAGGATGTTTGCTCTCCCTCTGTGCTGTTTCATTTGTCACATAAAAAAATGGATAGCCGAGTTTTTCCATTTCAGCTTTGTTGCCGTGGCAGTTTAAGCACTCAACAGAAGTACTGTTCCATGATTTATAAATAAGCGGCAGCATCACAAGTGCCATAATTACAACAAAAACCAACACGGTTGCTTTGCTTATGTGAGACCCTATAAAACCAAATCTAAAATCAGCCATTACAATATACTGTAATTTTTTATCAGTGATGAGGTCAATATGTGATACCAGGTTGCATTCATTCGATTAACTTTGTTGGCATCGTCGAAAGCTCCTTGACGTCTCCCCTAAAAAGGGGAATCCCCTGTAAGGGGAGGTGTCGCTTTCTCCTTGCCGCCTCGTTACTCTTTTGACTGCAACCTGGTATGAGACTGTGTTTATAGTAGCAAAGTGAAAATGTCCGGATTTTTAGCAAAATGACACAATTACTCCGTTTATGTTATTTTAAGTCACCGTAATCAATAAAGATGAACCCTATTGTATTTAGAAAAACTATATCATTTGTAGAAGACGGCTACAGCGGTAACATGGCCGATGTTGAGAGGTTTGTTGAAGAGCTCGGGTTTGATTGTAATGTGGAAATTCCGCTAAGTGTCATGAGACGGCTGCCTGCCGCTTTAAGGGCGGAGCGCAGAGAAATCAGCGCTGTCATAGCCCATTTAGATAATAAAATTAAAATTTTGGACTTTAACACTAAAAACATTTACGGATTAGCCGTTGACCTTGGAAGCACAAACATATGGGGTAGAATTATTGATCTTGAAAACTCATCGGAAATTGCCGGGGCCGTAACAGCTAATCCTCAAAGAGCCTATGGCGCTGACATATTGTCACGCATATTCTATGCTATGGAACACGGCTCCGGTGAAATCCATAAAGCTACGCTTGATGGCATAAATAATTTAATTTCAAAACTCTGTGATATGGCTAAAATCAGCCAAAACGATATATATGCCGTCACAGTTGGTGCAAACACCACTATGATGCATTTTTTTCTTAACCTGCCGGTAGAAAACATACCCGTAGCTCCCTACACGCCGGTTGTGCACTCCACTGGGTTTTTTACGGCAATTGGCACCTGTTTAAATATTAATACTGAGGGTGTCGTCTATCTGTTTCCAAATGTGGGAAGCTATGTGGGTGGGGATATTATCTCAGGGATTTTGTTTAGCGGAATTTATAAAAACAAGGGTATCGGCATTTTAATAGATATGGGGACAAACGTGGAGATAGCAATAGGGTCGGAGGATTGGATTTTGGCCGGGGCCGGGGCTGGAGGACCGGCGCTTGACGAGGGTATTGCCGCTGCGGGAAAAACAGCCCATGACGGCGCTATCGTTGATGTCTCAATTGATGAAAACTCCCTTATCCCTTCAGTTGATACACTCTCCGGGGCCCCGGCTGTGAGCATTTGCGGCTCAGGGATGGTGAGTCTTATCTCGGAGCTTTATAAAAATGGAATTATTGACAGGATGGGAAAGCTGATTCCAGGTAAATTCGGCGTATTCAGGGCTGAGACGGAAAACGCCTATGCGTTAACGGAAAGTCTCAACATATATCAGCATGAAATCGAAAATTTTCTGCTTTCAAAAGGAGCAATGGCTACATTGCTTAAAACGCTGGTTGGCTCCATCGGCCTGGACTTCTCTGAAATTGAATCAATAATTCTGACCGGCGCTATTGGAAACAGTGTCAATCTTGGCCATGCGCTCTCTATCGGCTTTCTTCCCTGTTTAACCAATGAGAAGTTCCATCTGATTAGAAACGCATCTCTGAGCGGGGCGGCACTTCTGCTTAATGATATTACTCTTATAAAAGACATCAGTCATATCAGCTCTATAATAACCTATAAGGAAATGAATGAGGACAGGGACTTTATGAGAGAACTCCCAGGGGCTGTTTTTATGCCGTAAAGTTAACAGCATATTGTTTTCTGTCATCCACTTTAATGTGTTTGGACTTTGTACATAGATATGCAATTTAGACATATTTATATTTTTTCAACTGTTAATTATATTACAATATTAAGTTGTCAAAATTATTATTAATAACGCAGGGAGACCCCGGAGGGATAGGCCCTGAGGCGGCTCTGAGGGCATATATCACTTACAAACCTGAGGCGGCTGTTTTTGTCGGCGATTTGCAGGTTTTTAAGGAAACACTGAAGCTGATTAAAAGCGCTCTCCGGATACATACAGTTGAAAATCCACGAGATGGAATTTTTGATGGTTGTACCTTAAATATTGTAAATGTTACAGTTGCAGATGATTATCCAAAGTGCAGGGCAACTAAAGAGGGCGGCCTGTTAAGTGCCATGTGTGTAGAAAAAGCGGTGGCATTAATCTTAAACGGAAAGGCGGATGCACTTGTCACCGCTCCGATTTCAAAAGAAGCGCTGAAACTTGCCGGCATACCCTATCCCGGGCATACCGAAATGCTTGCCGCTTTGACTAACACCGCCAATTTTGCCATGATGCTTGTCGGAGGCCCCCTGAGAGTCATGCTTGTCACCATTCATGAGGCTCTGGCCAAAGTCCCTGAACTTATTACAAAAGACCGTGTATTGAAAACTCTTGTGCTTGCCAACTCCGCAGCCGGTATGCTTGGCATAGATAATCCCAAAATAGCAGTGGCAGGGCTTAACCCTCATGCCGGTGAGGCCGGGTTATTTGGCAGGCAGGAGACGGAGGAGATTGTTCCGGCTATTGAGGAAGCTCATCATATGGGTATTTCGGTAACCGGGCCGTTTCCTGCCGACACCTTGTTCCACAAAGCCTATAACGGACACTTTGATATTGTGGTTTCCATGTATCACGACCAGGGGCTCATTCCGCTAAAGATGATAGCTTTTGAAAGCGGTGTCAATATCACTGTCGGGCTGCCGATAGTAAGAACGTCCCCTGACCACGGCACTGCTTATGATATTGCGCACAAAGGGGTTATAAACCCTCAAAGTATGTGTGAGGCTATGAGGCTTGCAGAGACTCTGAAGCCGTATCCAAAATGAGTAGAATATGACGGAAATAACATCAAGACGTAAAACTCTAAAGCAGTTTATCAGGTTTGCTTCTATCGGGGCACTAAATACTCTTGTTGATATTGCAATCCTCAACGTTGAAACTCTCCTGAGCGGCCTTAAGACTGGTGCTCCTTTTGCAGTACAGAAAGCCCTGTCGTTTCTTATTGCCGTAATTTTCAGCTATTATCTTAATAAGAGATGGGCATTTGAGCATAAGAGCGACAGAGGCGGGAAGTTTTCTCATTTTGTAGCGGTAAGTTTAATCGGAATGGCTGTTAATGTCCTGTCGGCCTCGTTAGTTGTAAATGTTGTGAGGCCGTGGTTAAGTCTTGCGTGGTTTGGGGATCAAATTTGGGTCAATGTCGGCTCACTATGCGGGACGGCAGGCGGGTTACTTTGGAACTTTTTAGGCTATAAGTTTTTTGTTTTTAAGACAGTTGACTAAGCAGGGTGTACTTTGTTAACTTATACCAAGTTGCAGTCATTCGATTAACTTTGTTGGCTTCGTCTAAAGCTCCTTGACGTACGAGCATAGTACGCCTTTGTCGCTTTCTCCTTGCCGCCTCGTTACTCTTTTGACTGCTACTTGGTATTAGGCACTGTTGTATCTAAACAATTAACAAGGTGTAGAGTTTTTTGAGGAGGCATAAATGGGGTTGTTTTCTAAAAAGAAGACAGATGACGGTGAAATTACAATTGAAAGTCTCACGGGAAAAAACGAAGAGCTAACCGGGAAGTTAACATATTTTTCTGAACAGAAAGGATTTTTCCTTCAGGCGATTAAAACACTGATAGTTTTTCTGAAAGACTTTTCTTTTGATATTAAGGAAATAGATGCAGATAAGTTTAAAGACTCGATGGATGAGCTTTCAGAGGACATCTCCAGAGAGGAAAAGGTAAAACGTCTGCAGGGTGTTTTTGATAAAAGTAAAGAAACAATAATTTCCTTTATAGAAGATAAAAAAAGATACTTTAAAGAAAGAGAAACAGAATACAAAACAATCATAGATTTACTGTCAAAAGGAATATCGGCACTTGAGACCGGCAATATGAATTTCAACCAGAAGGTTTATGAACGGAGTGAGAAAATAGGGAAAATAACCCTGCTTGATGACATAAAAAAGATAAAGGAAGAGATAAGAAACGAGGTGGAACATCTGCAGGAAGCAATAAAACAAAAAGAGACGGCAGACTCGAAACAGTTGGAAGAGCTTACTAAAGAGGTTTCGATACTGAGAGAGGATTTAATGAAGGCTCGCTCCGACTCTCTTAAAGACGGCTTAACCGGCGTGTATAACCGGCTTGCATACGATAATTATTTGCGCAAACTAATGGATGCCAACACGGTAAACGGCATAGGGTTTGCAATGCTGATGATTGACATAGACAACTTTAAAAGCATAAACGACACATATGGACATCAAACCGGTGACAGGGCTTTGGTGGCAATGGTGCAGGTTTGCAAGGAGCACATCAGAAAAGGGGATTTTTTTGCCAGATACGGTGGAGAGGAGTTCTCTGTAATTCTTCCCGACACATCATTAAAAAACGCTCAGAAGAGAGCAGCGGCTATATGTAAGTCTGTGGAAAGCTCTAAATACAAACTCGACGGCAACTTTGAAGGCAAAGCACTGTCTTTTACGGTTAGCATTGGGGTCAGTGTTTTTCATGAAGGAGAAAAGACGGAGTCAACAACCGAAAGAGCTGACAAAGCTCTGTATGTAGCCAAAAAAACCGGTAAAAACCGTGTTGTTACTGAAAATGATTTAAAATAAGGTTCTGTACCAAATCGAGTGGGTCGAAAAAATAAAAAGTATCCCCTGTTGCCTTAAAACAGTAGCCTTCAGGCAGCTAAAAATATCAAAATTTCTTTCAGAAAATTGCTACACTCCGTTACGCCCCTACGGGTGACATTTTTAACCTTTCAGCTATAGCGAAAACCATAATTCCGTTCATTATTTTTAGTGGTTGAGATTGCCACGTCTCTATCGCTCCTCGCAATGACG
>JAMOBJ010000026.1 GCA_039908095.1 Nitrospirae bacterium YQR-1 | reverse complement strand
GTCTCCCTCATGGGAGATTTAGAGGGTGGTTTTTACTGTGTCATACGAATGTTATTGGTACATATCGGACAGCTCAATATGTTATAATCTCTGTGCCCATGTAGTGGTGCAGAGCCTTCGGTATGACAACGCTTCCGTCTTTTTGTTGATAATTTTCCAGTATAGCACACAAAGTGCGTCCTATGGCAAGCCCGGAGCCGTTTAACGTGTGTACTAACTCAGTACCCTTTTTGTCGGGTCTTTTAAATCTGACGGCGGCCCGTCTGCTTTGAAAATCCTCAAAGTTGGAGCACGATGAAATCTCCCTGTAGCGGTTTTGCCCGGGAAGCCACACCTCAAGATCATATGTCTTTGCCGAGGAAAACCCCATATCTCCGGTACATAGCAGCACCCTCCGGTAGGGAAGCCCGAGAGCTTCCAGAATACTTTCGGCATCAGCGGTAAGTACCTCGTGATAATGATAGGAGTCCTCCGGTTTGGTAAACATGACTAGCTCGACTTTGTTAAACTGATGCTGACGAATGAGCCCGCGCGTGTCTTTGCCATGAGAACCGGCCTCCGCCCTGAAGCACGGCGTATAGGCCGTATAGCGAATCGGCAGCTCCTCATCTCTGAGTATCTCATCCCTGTGAATGTTTGTAACCGGCACCTCGGCTGTGGGTATCAGGTAGAATTCAGGTTCGGCAGTTCGAAACAACTCCTCTGCAAATTTTGGTAGTTGTCCGGTTGCCGTCATGCTTTCCCGGTTTACTAAAATAGGCGGGAATATTTCCGTGTAGCCTCTTTTGACGTTATGGTTTAACATGAAATTCATAAGAGATCTCTCAAGTTTCGCCCCCATGCCTTTCATTAGTGCAAACCTGGCGCCTGCTATCTTTGCCGCCCGCTCAAAGTCTATTATATCCAGCGCTTTGCCTATGTCCCAGTGGTTAAGGGGTTTAAAGTCAAATGTTGAAGGCTCTCCCCACTTCTTGATTTCAATGTTTTCAGTCTCATCCTTCCCCACTGGAACACTCTCATGTGGGATATTTGGTATAAGGAGCATAGTACCGGAAATTGTGTTTTCAATCCCGCCAATCTCCTCATCCAGAGTCTTTATACGCTCTGAGACTTCTTTCATTTCACTAACAAGGGCGTCTGCATTTTGTTTTTGCTTTTTTAGTTTGCCTATTTCATCGGATACCACATTTCTCCGGTTTCGTAGTTCCTCAACTTCCAGCTGAAGTGTTTTTCGGCGCTGCTCCAGAGCAAGCAGCTCACTGAGGTCTATATCGGAATTGCGCTTTTTCAGCGATCGAATAACCTTTTCGGGATTTTCCCTTATGTGCCTTATATCAAGCATACAGTTATGAAACTCCTTAGTGTTTTTTTTAAGTTACAGCAGGCAGCTCTATTATAAAGTTTGCGCCGGCGGCAACATTTTCAACATACATCTTACCATCCATACCACGCTCTATTATGACCTTAGACATGTATAGCCCAATGCCTGTACCCTCTTTCTTAGTTGTAAAGTAAGAGTCAAATACGCTGTCTTTTATCTCAGGAGGGATGCCTCCGGCGTTATCCTGTATCGAAATAACCGCCTTTGTCTCTTTCTTTACTATTGTGATTAGTATTTTCCTTTTAGTTGTGATACATATCTTGTCGAAAGCGTCCAGTGAATTTTGAAGAAGATTTAAAATTACCTGTTTGAATTCATTAGAGTAACCAAAAACCATAATATTGTCATCTCCTTCAACAACAATCTCAACGTTTTCCATAACAAACTTCTTATCCATGAGCTTAAGGATACTATCAATTGCACCCTTTACGCTAAAGTCAGCCTTCAGTTTATCAGGTTTAAGGAAATTTTTGAAATCCTCAACCGTATCAATCATAAAAGTTATTTGGTTTGTGCCCTCTGAGATTACTTTATCTACATACTCTTTGTCTATTTCGTTGTTATTGAAAGCAAAATCCAAATCCTGAATCAAGAGAAAAAGATTATTAAGCGGTTGTTTCCACTGGTGGGCTATAGCATTGAGCATCTCGCCCATATCGGCAAGCCTTGAGCGATGAACCAGTAACTGCTCACTCTCCAGTCGTTTTTCCGTCTCCAGCTTTACCCTCTCCTCAAGATGCCTGTTTAGCTCCTCAAGCTCAGAGGATTTCTCCCTGAGTGTCTTACAGGTTGTGACAAGTTCCTTTGTCCTTTCCTCGACCATGAACTCAAGAGTCTGATTATAGTCTCTGAGCCGGTTTATAGAACGCAACATGCGCATTCTTTCAGCTCGTATTGTTACTGATGAGATAAGATGCTCTGTTTGTATGTTCTTTGTGATAAAATCGTCAGCCCCTGTACTCATTGCCCACAGTTGTGCATCCACATTAGTTTCACCGGATAAAAACACAATAGGGATACTCATGTAGTCCTCAATTTGCCTGATTACTACGGCAAGCTCCAAACCGGTACATCCCGGCATGTACATATCCATAAGGATAAGGTCAGGGTTAAAGGCGGCAAGTTCCTTAAGTACATCAAAGGAATTAGTGACTGCCGTGGTTTCCATCCCGGCATATTTAAGAATAGAAGCGTAGTATTTGGCTACATCCTCCTCATCATCCACTATAAGTATCCGGTATGGTTCAATACTGGTAACTGAGGCCATTTCTCTAAGACGGTCTGTAAGTGACTTGAAGTTAACAGGGCGCTTGTAAAGGGCAAGGCCGCCTAAGCGAGCTACCTGAAGACGTGAATTGATTTCATCAGTATCTGAGATGAAAATCACAGGCACTTCAGGAAAAATTTCTTCTCTTATAACATTCAGATATTCGTATCCCTGCATTTCAGAGTAGGGAAACGCCGTATCTATTATGATTGAAAGAGGTAGATATTCATTTAAAGTGATCTCTGTAACTTTGTTAAACATCTCCACGGTAAACCCTGCCATATCAAGCATTGATGACAGATTATCAGTATTTTTTTCAGTTATCAAAAAAATTAAATTTTTATTTACCGGCTTTTTTGACAATAAAGACGACGCTACAACCGGCTTTGGTAATATTTCATAAGCAGTGGCTGCAATACTACTGTGTGGTTGCGGGTACTGAGAGGCTGCTACTGCTGTGTCACCGGCTTCAAGGATACCCTTAAGTCCCCTTTCCAGCTCCAGTTTAACTTGTGGCTGAGGCTCATAGTCTTTTTCAATTAAAGTCTTAAGCAGAGATTCTAAATAGGTTGATTTATTTTTAAGTTCCTTAAAATCCAAAATAGAGAAGACTCCGGTTAAGCTGTGAAGCAATCTGTGCATTTCCCTGACCGCCTCCTTTTCCCACCTTATGCTTAAGCCTCTTTCCCACGATTTTTTTATTGTTTCGATTTTCTCAGGCAGTTTAGAAATAAACGCTTCTCTGAAACTCTCTACTTTATCTTTCATCCTATATATCCATAGGTTAGTACTATTCTATATTGATGTTTATTATGCTGATAAAGGACTGCATTGCCTCCTGCAAGCGGCAACCCAACCATGTTTCCATTTTCAGTAGTTACACTCATAATTGCTAAATATACTCATTAAGAGCACTTACAATCTGAGAGTCAAGATTGCTGTCTTTTAAAAGACATGCTATAATTCCTAATTCCTGTCGTTTATCCTCACTTAAATCCACAGGAGTACCGCTTAGAAGAATAAACGGCAAGTTCATATCCCTATTTTTTATTTCCTGAGCAAATTCAAGGCCGGTCATTATGGGCATATTCATATCCGAAACAACGATATCGAAAAAATTACCTTTATCTATAATGTCTAACGCATATTTAGCACTTTCCGCCGTAACAATCTCAAAGTCACCTTCCGACAAAAAATAAGCCACCATCTCTCTCACCAACTCCTCGTCATCTACCAACAATACCCGCTTGCCGGCCATCCCGCTCTCCTGTTGCCAAACTTTTTGATAAGCTACTTTATATGACATAACATTGTAACAAAAATCCTATATTTTTATCCATTGCAACAAAAAAACATTAGTGGGTCAGTTTAAAAAAATAATTTAATGCCTCTATAGTGGACCCCTTTGTCAAGACCACTTTTTAGTGGAATTAAGGTATAGCCCTGCAATTTAATATTGTTTATTTTGATGCTTTACAGTATTTGTATTATTTGTTATATAATATAGGAAAATTTGAACTCTGATAAAATTTAATATGGAAAATTTAAACAATATACATCTTTATTCAAAGATACAAAAGCCTGTAGCAAAAAATGCACTTATGCGTAAAAGGTTATTAGACAGGATAAATGCTGCTGATGAATCAAAAATCATCTGGATTACAGCGACGGCAGGGTCAGGAAAGACAACGCTGATATCATCTTATATTGAATACTATAAAATACCGCACATTTGGTATAATTTCGATATAAGGGATGAGACCCCTGAGACTTTTTTTTCTTATCTGGTTTCAGCCGTTTTTAATTTTACTAACGGCGTAATAAAACTACCTTATTTAACCACTGATTATACAGACCATATCAAATTTACCTTAAATTTTTTTGAATCTTTGTATGGAACTTTTAACGAAAATTCAGTATTAGTATTCGATGATTTTCAAAAAGTAAAAAATAAGAATATTCATGTTTTATTAAACGAGGGCTTCTCCATAATACCAAATGGTATAAAAATAATAGTAGGCAGCAGAACAAAAATTCCTGAAGAATATGTAAGGTTACATGCTAATGGGTCAATAAAAGAAATTGAGTGGGAAGAAATTGCGTTTAATATGAGCGAAACAACTGAATTAATTAAAAAATCCGTCTCAAAATTACCTGAAAATATAGACATAAAATCTGTCTGTAATTTTACAAATGGCTGGGCGGTCTGTCTTGTGTTTTTGTCAAAGAATTTTAAACAATATAAAGCATTTGAAAATACACTGTATAATTATACAAAAGAAGATATATTCAATTATCTGTCAAAAGAAGTATTTGAAGAAAGTGACTCTGATATAAAGTATCTCCTATTAAAAACAGTCTTTTTCCCGGAAATAAAGTTAGAGATGGTAAAGGAGATTACAGGGCGGAAAGATTTGACAGAACTATTTAAAACACTGATTAGAAAATATTTTTTTGTAATAAAACATATAGAAAATGAAGCTATTTATCAGTATCATGATCTGTTTATAGATTTTTTAAAAAAAGAAGCAGTAACTTTACCATTGGATGAATATAAGGATATAAGATTTAAGTCGGCCTTAACACTACAAAAATATGGTTATGAAGACCTTGCCGCCGAGTTATTTATTGAAGGAAATCACTGGAACGAACTTTCACAGCTAATTATAAATAAAGCCCCTCAGTTTATTTTACAAGGCAGGGGAAAAGTTGTCCTTCAATGGCTTGATAGTCTGGATGAAAACTTCATAAACTCAAACCCCCGGCTGCTTTTTTGGAAAGGGATTTGTTTTGTAAATATTAATCCGGTAGATGCCCGCAATTTTTTTGAACACGCATATAAAATGTTCAAAATCCAAAATGACATGGAAGGAACATTCTTAACCTGGACTAAAATAATTGAGACATTTGCCTATGACTGGAATGACTTCTCACCTTTGGGATACTGGATAGAAGAGTTTGACCAAATAACAGAATCGAAACAAGGCTATCCTTCCGTAGAAATTGAAGAGCGAGTGGTTGCGTGTTTGTTTTTTGCTTTATTGTTCTATCAACCAGGAAACTCAAGGATGCCTTATTTAGCTCAAAGAGTCAATGATATAATCTATTCTTCTAATAGTACCGAGATAAAAATTCTTTTGGGATATAATTATGTGTATTATCTATTATGGAATTGCAAAACAAACAAAGCATCGGAAATAATAAATTTTTTAAAGCCGTTGTATATGAATCCATCTACAAATCCATTGCTCCAAATAATGTGTTTGGATATGGAGTCTGTCTTTTACATTTACAGGTGTAATCCGAACAAAATAATTGAATGTGCAAATGAAGCTTTAAAAATATCTGAAAAAACTGGAATACATACATGGTACTTAACTACCTATGGAGAAATGGTTTTTGGAATGCTGTTTTTAAACAATACTACAAAAGCTCAAGAGTATTTAACTAAAATGAGAATCGTTTCCGGCAATTATCAGGCATATGGAAAAATATTTTTAAATTATTTCAGTGCTATCGTTGCCTGTACGAAAAAGCACTTGGAATCTGCTTTAGAATATGCGCAGCTTTGTATCAGATACACAGAACAGGCAAACAGTCCAATGCTGAGTATTCATAACACATATCCTTTGATTGTTATCTATATAGAGTATGGATTTTATGATAAGGCAAGAGCAGAAATGGAAAAAATAGCCGTTATAGGCAGGGCGGCAGGAACGAACATTGGTGATTATATATGCTCTCTAATGGAAGCTTTCATAGCGTTAAAAAACAATGACGATCAGAATTTTAGTATATTTTTTTCAAAAGCGATTGCGTTGATAAAAGATGACGGCATAATGTTTATTCTTCATAATTACGATGTAAATTTTGCGATATGTAAAAAGGCTTTGCAGTTGGGAATAGAACCTGAATATGTAAGACTTATAGCCCGGGAATTTGATTTTTCTGCAGATGAATCCTGTATAGAGATTGAAAATTGGCCATGGTTTTTAAAAATATATACCTTAGGGGAATTCCGGATAGAAATAAATAACAAACCGATAAAATTTACAGGTAAACCTCAGCATAAACCGCTGGATATGTTAAAAGCGCTGATAGCTTTCGGCTGTAAATATGTAAGTAACGAAACGATAGAGGATACGCTTTGGCATGATGCCGACGGTGATACTGCTCACATTTCTTTTAGAACAACCCTCCACCGGTTACGTAATTTATTTAGCATTGAAAAAGACATTTTTGATTATCAGGATGGAAAACTGTCTTTAGATTTAAGTAGATGTTGGGTGGATGTGGCTGCTTTAAATTATATTAACGATAAAACCAGAGATGTTATGAGAAACAAGGATAGCAAAAATATAGATGAGGTCTTTAACTTATTTTGTAAAATGAAGAAAATATATCAGGGAGATTTTTTAATTTCTGAAAAACCAGCGCTGTGGATTGTTCCTTTCAGAAAAGAAATTAAAGAAATGTTTGTACGCTTTTGTATGAATACCGGCATATATTTCAAATATTTCAAGAGATTTGATTTAGCTGTTCAGTGTTTCAGAGAGGTTATCGAAAAGGATATTTTTTATGTCGAATCCTATAAACATTTGATAACTTGTTACAGAGAGATTGGTGACCTTACCAAAGCTTTAATCGTGGAGTCTCAATTAAAAGAAATATTACGCAGAAATGCTCAGACATAATCATACAGTTAACACTTTATAGATCAAAACCTTTCCTTAAACCATTTTATAAAACTGTTTTCATCCTTGTATAGTAATGTGCAGAATTCCGTTCATTATTTCTGAAAACTAAGATTGCCACGTCGCTATCGCTCCTCGCAATGACGGATAAAATAATACTGCAAAAACAAGCACATAACGTCATTGCGAGGGATGAAATCCCGTGGCAATCACATCTTCTTACAAAATCAATATGAACATACTTTTGAATTTCACTATAATTATGAAAAACCCCGACATATTAAATAAGTTGCCTTTGTAGCTAACTGCATAGGCATTTTAAATAATATGTAACACATATGTAACAGTCAAATGTATAGAATCATAAAAGCGCATTTATATGGTATTTATATCTCATTCTTTGAAGGAACTGTTTATTTTATGGTTACACATATATCGGATAGCAAGTCTGAAGTTACTTAAGGAGGCTGAGTAAATAATTGATTAATAACTATAGAGATAGCTAAAGGGTTTTTTGATAGTGATGTATTCACTAAAGGATATTTCCATTTTGCTGTTGACACTTGTTTTGTTTTTTTTTGTGCTACGCAATCTCATGGAGGCTTGCTACCTAGCACAGATAACAATACGGAAGGAGTATGCAATATGGATGACAAGGCACTATCGGCAGGCAGCGGCAGCACTGATGCCGGCAGTGAGTTATCGGGAGGGGTTATGCTTCCGGGGTTTGTATATGGAGAACCTTTTGACATAAGAAAATTGTACTTGTTTTTTAACTCATGGCAATACAGGAAAACAACTTATGAGATTTTATTTTATAAAAAGGAAGATTTGGCGGATATGATTTACAACATTGCTGTTTTTCACAAAGACCTTGATAAATCGGTTTCGATTGAAAGATTTAGAAACGGAGCGCAGGGGTTTCATTATTCAACTATGCAAATAGTGGTGTGGTTAAACTCATCTTGCAAAAAACATACAGTATTTGGTGATAAAGAGATTTATTTTGTAAAACGGCTGATAAAAGACGGCGTCTTAAAAATAAAAACTCCCGGGAATTTTGAACAGGGCAATTCGATTAACCATATTTTGGGAGCTGCCGAGGGTAAAAAACGTAATATGACACTAAACCTTACCCATGAAATAATTCACGTTATATGGGACCAAAACCAAGAGTTTAAAAACCGTTATTTAAAAAAGTGGAACAATTTTTCAGAAGAGGAAAAAACAAAAATCATTGAATCTTTTAAAGGATACGACAAATCAAATGTTGATCAAATAATTGAGGAATGGGCGGTGAAACAAAATGAACACAAAGTAATTGGTGTGATTATGAACGAACAGTAGTGTTATTTAACGGTATTTGGGAGGTTTTTGCAAATAAACGATATGATTAAGGAGGTAGTCTATGAAATATTTGTACCTAACACTTATTTTATGTTTGTTAACAATATTTCACCCTTTAATAACACACGGGGCCAGCCGTGACCTTGTCTTTGAAGAGAGTGAACCGCCACCTGCGCAAACAACACAAAAAAAGGGTGGCAGTGGACGCAAGAATAACGTAAACTTAGCGATTAAAACCATCATTGAGCTTGAACGTAACGGTAAGAAAACCCGGGTACCATATACTTATGATTTTAAAGCTGGTGATAAAGTAAGGTTTATTTACAGCGTAAATATCGATGGTTATGCCTGTTGGCTAATTCAGGGCTCCTCCGGCAGACCAAACATATTGTTTCCAACTGAAAAAACAGGCATGGATAGTAGAATCAAAAGAAATCAGGAATATACAATTCCTGTAAACGGATCTTTTAAATTTGATGACAACCAGGGTGTGGAAAGTATTTTTTTTCATCTTTATAAAGAAAAACCTACAGAAGTTTGTGGTGGTGCACCCACAGCTGCTGATTCAAGCGCAAACCAGCGTACATCGAGAGACCTCGTCTTTGAAGAGGACACCAACAGCAACACAGGGGTTTCCACCAGTTCTCAGACGGCACCGGATTATAGCCAACCCTTGGTGGTTAACTACAACTTAAAACATAAATAAAGGAGGAGGAAGTGAAAAGTTTTTACAGAAGACACAAAAAAGCAGTTATTTGGATAGGTTTGCTACTTTTACTGGCAGGTTTAATTGCGGCAGGCAAGGAGCTTTCAGGTCAGGCAAATGCAAGAGCACAAGATGCCGGAAGTAATTCTTACGAGCTTGAGAAAACCTCATATGAAACAATTAAAAAACCGAAGACGGCTCCTAATTGTGACTGGAAATTAGAGAGGGACCTGGACAAAAAAATAAGAGGCAATGATAAACAGTATGGCACTCTTATTACAACCGCTAAAAGTGACGTCTCCAAATCCGGCAAAGTCAGCAGCGGCACCTCGCAAAAAGTGCTTGACCTTGCAGCAGAGTATAAATCTCTGACGGATAAATATAGCGATATGTGGGGCTCTTGTAATTGTGTAACAAGATCAAAACAGGCAAAAGCATTAGGAAAGAGCAGAGAAAAAAATGCTGCCGTGCTTGTAAGTGAAATTGACCAGGCTAAACTTGAGGAGATGAATGCAGCTCAGGATGAGTTAAAAACAGCAAGAAAAGAGTACGCAGACGAGGCTAAGGCAAATGACGAACTCTCAAAAGAAGATAAAGCGGCAATAAAAAAGACGGTAGTTCCAAAAGCAAATGATTTGGTAAAGTCTTTAAGCAGCTTCGTGCAGAGCGTAACAAAATTATTGTCTGAGATACAGCAAACCGTTCAAGATGCCAAAAGCGGCGGCCCGCTTGGGCTTGTGAAGGCTGCAACATCAGCGCCAAAATTACTAACAGATGTTCAGGCGCTTTTGACAATTGCACAAGGAATGCTTGCCAATGCAGAGGCGCTCACTGTGGATGCCAACAATTTGTCTGAGTAAATAAAACTTATAATTGGGGATGCAGCGCATCCCCAGTTATAGATTAGCAGGGAGGGGATTATGAGGGCTTGGCAGTTATTTTTATCGGGTTTACTTGTTTTGATTTTATCAGCATCTTTTGCAAACAGTGAAACACTACAGGATGTTGTCAACAACGCCAACAACTATTACAGCGCAGGGGACTACGTTAAAGCCATTTCGGAATTTAAGAAGGCGGTAGATATGCTTAAAAGAGGCAACAATATGGCGGAGGCACAAAGAAATCAATCCAACATCGGCTTTATTTATTTAAAAATCGAGGATTATGAAAATTCCCTCAGAGAACTTGAAACCGCTCTGAGTCTTCACCCAAACCCACAGCCACAGTTGAAAGTTAAAATAATCAGGGCCATTGCTACATCTCATTATAAAGCAGGTAATTATGCTCTAAGGATAAAATCTCTGGAAGAGCTTTTAAGCGCTATGCCTGAGCTTGACGCATCAACAAAGGCAGATGTATTGTCGGAACTTGCCGATGCTTACAGAAGAAGCGAAATATATACCAAAGCGATTAAGAGATATCAGGATGCTCTGCCGCTTACCACAAATGACAACCAAAAGCAATCTCTTATATTAACGGCGGCAGGGCTTTCCAATGCCAAAGTTGGAAATTTCAAAGAGGCAAAAGACCAAATTGAAAAATCACTAACCATATCAAAAAAACTCAACAAACCGCAGTCGTTAGCGGAAAACTACAGTAACTTAGGTATTATTTACTGGGATGAGGGGCAATATAAAAAGGCCCTTGAGTTAATTTCAAAAGCAATAGAGATTGAGCTGAAAAACAACCTTAAAAACAGCTTAAGCGCAGATTATAACAACGAGGGATTAGTCTATAAAAGTGCCGGCAACTACAGCAAAGCTCTAAATTCGTTTCAGGAGTCAATTAAGATAGCGCAGCAGATAAAGGACCTGGAGTCGGAGGCAATAGCATGGAGCAATTTTGCTTTAGTTAAACGTATAGACGGAAAGTACGCTGAGGCACGTGAGGGTTATCAAAAGGCTTTGGCAATATACCAACAGGTTAAATTTACCGAGGGTGAGGCTGGTTGTTACCTGGGGTTAGGCAGGCTTGAGGAGTCGGAGAATCTGAACTATCAGAAAGCCTATGAGTATTACCAGAAAGCACTTACCATTTATCGCAAACTTGGTAATACCGTCTATATGGCGGAGGCGCTTAACATGATAGGTACGGTTTTAAGAAGAGGCATAGATCCGGGGCGTACAAGCCGTGATTTGATTTTTGAAGAACAACAACCTACATATATAAAGGTTTCCACCGCAGAGGCGACAGATGCCGCCCTGAAGGCTTACAATGAGGCGCTTTCTCTGGTCAGACCTATCGGCGCCAACGAGTTTATCTGGTCGGCTCTGTGCGGCATCGGCTATGTATTAAACATGCAGGGAAAGAAGGAAGAAGCATTTAAGAATTATGAAGAAGCCATAGCCATTGTTATGAAAATTCAGGGCGGCGATTCAACATTGCTTGGCAGTTATATGAAAGACAAGGCAGATCTTTTTAACGAGGCCATAGAAATTGCCGCAGCGCTATACGAAAAAACAAAAAAACAGGAATATCTTCAGCGTCAACTGGAGTATGCTGAAATATATAAAAATGAAGTCATGAAAAATGCCATGAACTCCGCTAATATTCACTACGAGGATCCAAATAAAAGCAAATTGCATGAGGATATGAATAAAACTATCGCTCAGCGGGATAAACTCGACAACCGCCAAAGACAGCTTGATGACGCTAAAAAACAGGAAACTAAATCACCTCAGGAAAAAGCTGAAAAAGATCAAAATATTGAAAATGAGAAAAAACAGGTAGCTCAGCAGAAGCAAGCTGCAGATGTTAAATTCACACAACAGTTAAACGAATGGAAAAGTAAGTACAAAGACGACGCCGTGCTGTTTGATACCGCCGCCAAACTTGACTTAAATGAAATACAGGCCGCCTTAGACCCCGATGAGGCTCTGATTGAGTACTTTCCACTAAACGACTCTCTCAATATTGTCTGTGTCACTAAAGAGAAAATTTCTTCTGTATCTTCTAAAATCGGCACTAAAGAACTTACTGATAAGATACAGACTGAGATCACAAAAAAGATATACTTATTCAGTGGCAAGAAATATATAGTTAACATTAAAGATTACAATGAATTTAACAAGACATTAAGTTTTTTGTACGATATTTTAGTAAAGCCTGTTGAGCTGGATATTGCCTCAAAGAAAAAGTTAATAATAGTGCCAAACAAAATCCTTTCTTATGTTCCATTTTCTGCTCTTGTTTCAGGTTTTGATAAAAACGGAGAACCAGTATCTCTAATTAAAAATAAAAGTGTTTCATATATCAGATTGTCTTTTCTAAGTAAGGCAAAAGAATCTAGAAAAAGCGCTCCAATACTTGCATCTTTTCTTAAGATTCTTGCCATTGGTAATCCACATAATACTGAACTGGATTTAATGCTTGCTAGTCTCGGAGGTGCTGAAAAGGAGGTGGATTTCCTAGTGAAAAATGGGAAAGAACTACATCTTAACCCAACAACATTTCTTAAGGATGATGCAACAAAACAAGCATGGATACAATCTGTCTCAAAAGAAAGATATGATATTTTTTATTTTGCAACTCATGGTGTTCCATATGCAAAAGTTGTATCTCTTAATTATATTTATGAAAAAAATAAAGATCCTATGTTTAAGAATTTATATACATTTTTTAATAAAGAACTTACATCCAAAAGTCCTTTAAACGGCTTTTTGCTTATGAGTTATGACGCAAAGAAAAAAGCCGGCGGTAATGGTTTATTAACCCTTCAGGAAATATTAGCGCTGCCGGAGTCAGTTTTTTCAAATGCAAAAATTGCTGTTCTGTCGGCTTGTCATACTGCAGTAACTGTACCGCCAGGTACTAATGAGGAAATGATCCAGAGTTTTATGAATTCTAAAGAGGTTGGCAGGGAGTTGGAGAAGGCCGGTTGGAGCCCCGGAGTTGATCAGATAAGCCTTGTTGATACGTTTATGAGGAGAAATTTCAAATACACTTTAGGAACATTTTGGGCTGCTGAAGATAAACCTACTCAGTACATAATGAACGAATTTTTCCAGAATCTCACCAAGGAGACGCCTGCCGAGGCTTACAGGCTGGCACAATTAAAGTACCTTGAGGATACTAAGACACCTAAATTAGAGAAACATCCGTACTATTGGGCGGTTGGCGCGGTATTTGGCAGATAACAGAGAAATAACAGAACAGGAAGATAAGAAACATGAAAGAAATTAAATGGACACAGGAAAGCGGTAAAACCCAACGGGTAATAGTTGAGCTGGTTCAGGAAGACGGCCAACCCTTAATGTTTGCCTTAGATAACGAGCTGGTTACAAAAATAGCAATCAATAATTTTCATGATTTAACAGTCCATATCAAAACCGGCGATAAGGAAACCACATATCTCGGCAGGTTTAAAGGACTAAAGCCTGTTCTTTCCAAAGGGGGCGCTGGTGCTGCTAAAGTTCCAATGGCAGGTAAGTACTCAATAGAGAGACCGGACGGCAAATGGTTAACTTCTGAGGGATGGCAGTTTCAGAAAATGTGGTATGATATGGCAGCCCCCGTGGTAAGCCCTGTTGAAGAGCCCTCTAAGCCACAATCACCGCCACAGCCTGAGCCGCCCAAAGAACAAGCGACTGAGGTAAAACCACCGGTTGAGCAAACTCAACAAGTTGGGCACGGGATGCCTATTCCTCCGGTTGACCGGAGTAAGCCTTCCAGCACAAAGATAATAATTATTGCAGCAGTGGTTTTGGCGACACTTGCCATATCCGTTGCGGTATATTTTTTTAAATTCAGGTCGAATACTCCAGTGCCATCACCAACGCCGACTGTGGCTCCATCTCCAACGCCGGCGGCATCAGCCGCTCCATCGCCCTCACCAACATTAACACCGTCGCCGACTATGACCCCTGTGCCAACGCAAGCTCCATCGCCGGCTCCGTCACCATCGCCGCCTGCTACAACAACAAGCCGGCTAAGCAAGAAAGAGCAAGCTATCCAAGACTTGATAGATAAATATAAGTCGCCTGTGCACAATGGCAGGTAAGGGGAAACTACTATGGAAACAAAAACAAGGATATTGATCTTAAAACTTAAAAATCTGAGACCGGTTTTGTTATACGGCCAACCGGTATATTCATACTATGCTCAGATAAAAGAAGTTCTGTCGGAATACTTAGGCAGCGACCTTGCAGGACTTTTCACTGAGCCGGTTATCTCCAGAGAGGCACTGCGGGGTGACGTTGACGCCATGTGGTTTTCCGATTATATACAAAAAGCGGTACCACTAAGCTCTCTTTCAACAGAGCGGCAGGATGAGGCTAAGCTAGTTTTATATAACCTTACAGAGAATCTAAACAACCTTTCTGATGTTTTAAAGGAAAGTGAAAGAGATGATTTAAAAAAGCTCGGTGATTTATTGCCACATGCAATGGAGATTCCCGGGCTGGATTACGTGTATGTAGGTGAAAATGGCAAAATATGCTTAGTGTGTTGGGGGTTTAAATCCGATGAGCCGCAAAGGAGGGATTTCAAGCTGTTTAAAACCCTGCAGGAGGCTCATTCAGAGTCAGCGCTAAAACTTGAGAAAACTGTGCAGCAGCAAAGCGCCGAGAAAACCACCGATGATTCCACAGCACATGATAAACCGGCTTTTGAAAAAGAAAGCAATACCGGCTATAAAGAAACTGATTATGCTCCCCAGCCTCAGCCGTCTCTGCTGCCGCCGCCGCCTTTATATCAGGAGTCAAAAATTCGCAAATACCTGCTCTGGGGCGGTTTAGTATTGATGCTGCTTCTGATTTTGTTTCTGATCTGGTGGTTTTTCCTGCGTATGCCGGAAATAAAATTTGGAATGCGTCCGGCTGACCCTTCAAAAGTGGGAATTGACGCAAATGATCCGTTTAAAAGAAAGATTGTAACCAACAGGTTGACAGTCATGTTAAAGGATGGAGTTATGCCGGAGGAATTTTCAAAGAAATTCTTGAAAAAATACCCTGCAAAAAACTTCCGTTTTATAGGAAAGTTGCCTGATTTTAATTTACTTCAGGCGGAGGTGCTGCAAGATGAGAGAGAGGTCTGGAAAAAAAGGCTGGAGGAATCTCCTGATGTAAAAAGCGTTACGTATGATTATGTAACGGGCTTCAAATATCAACCCAATGATCCGGGCTTTAAGGAAGGACAGGAAAAATCATGGGAATTTGCAGATATCAAAGCATATGAGGCCTGGGATATAACCAAAGGCAGCCAGGGTATTGTTATTGCCATCATAGATGCCGGTTTTGATTTGAAACATACGGAATTTCATGACAAAATCACAAATCCCATAGATTTTATCACAGGAAGCAATGAGATACCTGTGATACGAAACGCAAAGAATGAACCGGAAACACACGGTACTCATGTCAGCGGCATTGCAGGTGCCCTGGCCGACAATGGCGCAGGGGTAAGCGGCATTTGCCCAAACTGTAAACTTATGCCCATAAATATTGCTCAGTCTAACGGGCTCATCAGTTCTGTAGCCATCAAGTACGGCATATACCATGCCATAAAGAAAGGTGTAAGTGTCATAAATATTTCTCTTGGCTCTATTGTTGATGATGCTCTTAAGGGCGGCACAGTTGCGCAAAAAATTGAGACAGCAGTTAAAATCTCACAAACATCCTCATATCAGGGCGAGATGGATATAATGAATTATATCTATAAGTATGCCGCAGAAAAGGGAGTTGTCATTGTTACCGCCGCAGGTAACGACAATATGCCAATTAAAGTAGATACTGGAAAGCAGTCGCCGGATGCAATAGTTGTAACTGCATCAGACCAAAGCGATGTAAAAGCCCCTTTCAGTAATTTTGGTGATTTAAACAGTATAAGCGCCCCGGGGGTTAAAATCTACAACAGTGTTTTAGATAACAAGTATGACGCTTTGAGCGGTACCAGCATGGCCTCTCCAATAGTTGCCGGCGCAGTAGCCCTGATAAAGTCTGTTAATAAAAATCTCACAACAGCACAAATCAGAGAGATTCTGATAAAAACCGGTAAACCTTTAAGCAACTCCGCGGACCCTGAATACGTGGGACCTCTGATACAGTTGGACGCTGCACTAAAAGAAGCCCAACAGCCGGCCTCTAATGATAACTGCCGGGTGGAAACAGAAAAGTTGAAAAAGGAAATAGCTGAACTAAGGGAACAGCTTGATAACTGCAGCAGACAGGGTAAGGTCAAAGATGATACACTTATAATCCCAAAAACTCCGACAAACGATTTTAAATTTGCAGAAGGACACTGGCGGGCAAGTAACGACATAATTAGCTCCATTACCAAAGAACCCGTTGCCCTTCGTTATTACTTTTCACATACTGGATCAGGCACTCTGAATTTAACAGAAGAGAATGGCACAAAATGTGCTGCCAACGTTTCTCTTTCTTTTGAAGGGAATAACTTATTAATCAGTCAATCTGAAAATGCACGTTGTGACAGAGGTAACAGGTTCTATGTACCGGTTAATGTTATTTGCCAATCAACAGACAACCAGTCGGCACAATGTGAAGCTAAAAATGCTGGTGATAAACCATTTTCATTCTCACTTTACAGGGAAAACTGATTGAAATCTGTGGAATTTAAATAAGATGGTAACAGATATTGTTTATTCGGCAAAGATAGCGAAGCTTCGCCCATTAATGCGTGCCGGACACGGGGTGTATCATTTCCACGGCCAGTTTAAGGGAATCATAAATCAGTATATCGGCGCTGAAGCCTCCGAGCTTCTTACCGAGCCGGTAGTTTCAAGCGAGGCGCTCAAAGGTGAGATAGATGCCATTTGGATATCAAAAACTATAAAACATGCTGTGCCGTTAACCTCACTTACTGAAGAAGAACAGGATACGGCCAGGAGACAATTAGCACAGCATGTTGAAAAAATTCTTTCCTTGGCGGATATGTTAAAGTCAAGCGAGGATGCCAATCTCAGGCAAATGGGTGAGTTTTTGCCCTTAGCATTAGAAGTGCCGGGCCCGGAGTATATCTATGTTGATAAGAACAATGCCGTATGTCTGGTTTGCTGGGGATTTAAGTTATCGGATACAAAAAAAGGTGAATTTAAACTTATAAAAATACTTGAGGGGGTTAACGCTGCCGCTGATGTGAATAAAGAACCGCTAAGTGAAGAAAAAGAAGCTACCGCCGCCACAGAACCTGAACCTCCCGTGTATGAGGAGAGCGTCCCTCCTGTGTTTACCTCTGAAAATCAACCGCCGAAAAGAAGGAAGATATGGCCTTATGTTGTACTGTTTGCTGCGGTTTTATTAATTCTACTATTAGGTCTGAAACTTCTGAACCATAAACCGATAATGACAAAAACGCCTAAACCTCCGGTTAAAGCATCCGAGCCAACACCCACAGCGGAGGTGTTGTTGTCATTTAAAGTAAAGGTTGTTGATAACGACACAAGAGAAGCCATCCACGGGGCAGTTGTAACTGTTGGCTATAAAAACAAGATAGACAATGTAACCACTAATCAAACAGGTGAAGCTCTGCTTAAGAACATGCCTAAGGGTACGGAAGTTTCCGTTGTAGCGGTAGCAAACGAATATGAGGAGAGGCGGCAATACATCAACTGTTGCAGCGATGTGGAAATGGGCTTAAAACGCCTTGACCGGGGTGGTTCCTATGGGAAAACCGGTATAATTCAGATTCACCTTGAGTGGAAAACTTGCGATGATCTTGACCTTCACGTCATAGACCCATGCGGCCAGGAAATATACTTTAGTCAGAAAAATAGTACATGTCAGGGTGTAACAGGAACTCTTGATCATGACAGCATGCCTAGTAGCAGTAATACATCGTCTTGTACAAATCCACAGGAGAATATCTTCTGGGATTCGGAAAATGTACCTCCAGGAAAGTATCAAGTTTTTGTACAAAAATACAGGCAGGCAAACCCCGGGGAAGGTACTGACTTTACAGTAACAGTAATAAAAGGGAATAAAAGGGAAAATTTCACAGATAATTTGATTAAAGAAAAAGATAACGTAACAATCACGGAATTTGAGGTGCAAAGGTAGAAATAGCACACGTTTTAGTGTGATTTAACAATATAATATAAAACAAAGCAGAGGTAAAAGTGCAAAATATAATAACACTAACAGGCAATTCAGGAATACAGTTTATTGATCTTAAAACAACTCTGGCTGAAAACTCTCCTCACTTAAGAACCACAATGGAATATGCGGAAATCATTGATGGGAATCTTTGCTATCTTGTTTTTCCGGAGATTAATGACAGTGGCAGAGGCTACAAAAATCCTGATACGGGAGAGAGTATCCGGGAAGACCTGGTAGAAACAGTCAAGGCTTCTCAGGCTTTAAAGTGTTTTGAAGGCCGGTGGATTCCCCTTCCATATTACAGAAGCAATATTCAAGGCGGGGACTCCCAGGCAGGGCCTACAAATTGGACAAGAATTTGGTTTTCAACTTCAAGCGGCAAAGAGGGTGAGGTTGGTTATAACTTTGTATTAGCGTTTGATACTAAAGTGATAGATAAAAATACCGGAGACGATTATTTGTGCCCGGAGTTAACCGATATAGAGTCCCGGAGTATCTTTGAAGTGCCTAACGATCAGAAATTGCATTTGGCATTTTTAAATTACCAATGGGTTGATGAGTGGCTGCTGTATTATTTCAATAAAAAGAAAGATAATATAGGTTTTAAAAATAAAACATCCCAGCTGTCACACATGGTGCTGTACCTTGTTTTCTTAAGATTTCTGAAATCGTTGGATATACTTCCTAAAGCCATTATGTACGGAGCCGGTACATTTCTGGAGGTTGACCTTGTCTTGGATTTAGGAAACTCAAGATCATGCGGCATACTCATACAAACCGAGCGTGGCAAGCCGGTATCGTTTACCGACAGCAGGCGGCTTGAAATCAGGGATTTATCTATTCCCGACAGGGTGTATTCCGACCCGTTTGAAATGCATCTTGAGTTTATCCCAGCCGAGTTTGGACTAACCTCTATATCCAAACTATCAAACAGGATGGATGCTTTTGAGTGGCCCTCTATCATAAGGGTAGGCAATGAAGCTCTGCGCCACGCTAATATAAACCCTGGAGCAGGAAAAAACACCGGAATGTCAAGCCCCAAAAGATACCTGTGGGATAAAGAAAAACGAGAAACCCCGTGGAAATTCAATATGCCCACCATAGAGGATGACGATTATATCGGAGGGGGCATAACGGAGGCTTTTAACTCAGACGGTGAGCTGAAAAAGAACAATTACGGCCTGAGCATGGCACAGTACTCAAGAGCCTCTATGATGACTTTTGTCCTGACAGAGCTTTTTCTTCATGCCATATCACAGATAAACAGTTACAATTTTCGCAAACACCTTGGAAATGAAGAGATACCGAGAAAGCTCAAGCGTATTGTTTTAACGGCACCGACAGCCATGATGGATAAAGACAAAAAAAATTTCAGAAACTATGCTAAAGATGCTCTTGAGGTTCTTAAGATTCACCTTGGAAACACTATGATAGACGACGATACAGTTATAATCCCTGACCCCGACGATACCCACACGAGACAGCAGAAAAGAGAATGGGGCTACGATGAAGCAACTTGTGTTCAATTAGTGTTTTTATATGGTGAGATTTGTGAGAAATTCTTAAAAGAATCCAAACTATATTTTGATCTGAGAGGGAGACAGCGTAAGGATTCTTCAATAAAAGATGAAAAGTCAGTAACCATAGCAAGTATAGACATAGGCGGCGGCACTACAGATGTCATGATATGCTCATATCAAATGAACTCAGCTGCACCCTCAACTGTGATAAAACCGGAGCCCTTATTTTGGGAAGGATTTAACTTTGCCGGAGATGAGATTGTCCGTAAGATTATAGAAAAAGTTGTTTTACCTGCAATAAAAAACTATGCAGAACAACAAGGTTGCCCTAAGACTGCGGATGTAATGAATATACTGTTTGGTGAGGACTTTGGGGGGCAGACGATTGATGACAGGTTAAAGCGTAAAGCATTTGCAAACCAGGTGGCAGTACCGATAGCTCATGAAATGATTGAGCATACCTGCAGGCGGAAGAGTTCAGAGACTCGGACTTTCGATTCCTTTTTCATAAATTACCCTATGCCCCATCAAGACGTTATAAAGTACGTAAATAACGCATTTGAAAAAAACGGCAATTTGGGATTCAAACTTGAAAACATAATATGGACACTTAACAGTGATGAAATTAACTTTGTCACCCGCCAAACAGTTCAGGCGATGTTAGGCAGCCTTTGTTCAGTTATTTCTCAGTTTAAATGCGATTTTTTACTCCTTGCAGGCAGGCCGACTGTGCTTCCGGTAATAAAAGAGATTATCCTTGAGTATTTGCCTGTAACCCCCGACAGAGTAATTCAAATGGGAAATTACAGGGTCGGTAAATGGTACCCATTTTCCGACATAAGTGGAGTGATAAACGACCCTAAAACTTGTGTTACAGTTGGTGCTTCAATTGCGCTGATGTCAGGCTCTCTAAACAGACTGGACGGTTTCCGCTTAGACACAGATTCCCTCAAAGAAAAGATCAACTCCACGGCACAGTTTATAGGCACATATGACGTCAATAAGGGTTCGTTAGTTAATCTGCTGTTTAAAGATGACGAGGACACAGAGGCGGAATTGCAGTTTGACTCACAGGTGTTCTTAGGAATGAAACAAATAAACTCCGACAGTTGGATAACAACGCCTGTCTATAAGGTAGATTACACAACTCAGGAAATGGCAAGAAATGTTAGAAACAGATTACCTTTAAAGATAACAATAGGAAGGAGACCAAACGACAGAGAGGATATATATTCGCATCCAAAGAAAATAGAGGATAAAGACGGTAATACCGTAGCCGGTGATTTCATAACGATAAAGCCGCAAACTTTAACCAACGAACACGGCTACTGGCTTGATACCGGTACGTTTGTACTCTCCAGGTTTTAACGGAAGGATACCGGCATGGAAGACAACGATAAAATAATATTGAAAAGAAAAATTAATAGAGATGGTATTGACGTCAAACCCGCTGTTATATTATCTAAGAGCTTAGACTCCGTTGATCCGATAAAAGAAAATACAATTGAAACAGAGGACAACACAGAGACCGGCGATTCCGGCTCACAGGGTACAGATATTTATTTATCAATAGAAAATATTATCAATGCAAATTTAGAAATATTTGGAGAGCAGCCCTTTAAGGGTATTTTAAATAATCCGGTCTTAGACCTTGACGAAGAAAATACCAAAGCCACTGTAAAGCAGTGGATGAGTAAAATGATCAAGACATATTTCACATATGATGACATTGATGCTGCGGAAAAAAATTTAAAAAATAACTATATCCGGCTAAAAGCACAATACAAAAACTCCGTGACACAGCGGCAAAAACTTGAGGAAATGTTAATCACAGAGCAACAAGGGAAAAAAACACTGAACGAAAAATACGATGAACTTGCAGTTTTTAAGTATAAGCTCCAAAAACAGTTGAATTCAATGGTACCGCTGAGGGATTTTGTGCAAATAAGCATGCACGGAAACAAAATCGGAGAGTATTTGCTGCAACTAACGGCTGAGCTGTCGGAGTCAAACAATCCAGCGGCAACAGTATTTATAATCAGGTTATGTAAGTGCATAAGGGAGTTTCAGGACATAATCAGTAAAGGGGCCGGGTCGGAAAAAGAATTAATGGAGAATGTTTATCATTGGAGTATAAGTTTTCTGCATGAAGTCTCAGGGATGTATTTTACAGAGAGAAAAAACATAATGAATGCAATCGGACGTGTGTTATCTTCATATTTTGAAAATTATGATTTTATTTCACCAGAGGACTCTTTACATGTTGACCCCAAAATTCATGATGTCAGAGGGCTGGGCGGCAAAACGGTAAAAGAAGGAAAATCTTTTTTAGTTCTCAGAAAAGACACAAGACAAACAGTTTTATTAGCACAAATAACTACAGAGTAGATTTTATAAAGGAGATTTTTAATATGTCAAAAGACGATAACAGCTTATACAGAGATATTGAAAAACTACAAGGGGCAATATCTAATGCTATTGACTGGGCAGGTAATCATCTTAAAAAAGAAGAAGGACAGTTAGCAACGCTCCATACGTTGAAAAGTTATGGAAGACAGGCAAAGCGTTTAATGAGAGCCTCAAGCACGCGACCATGTATAGCAGTCTTTGGAGCAAGCCAGGCCGGGAAGTCTTATCTGGTTTCAAATCTGGTCAGGCTGCCTGAGAGTGACACACTGGAAATATCCGTCAAAGGTGGAGAAAGAAATCTCAACTTCATCACAGAAATGAATCCATCCGGCGGCAGGGAATCAACCGGTCTTGTAACAAGATTTACAATTGTGGAAAATGCAGAGATGGCGCCTGGGAGATTTTTTTTGAAATTATTAACACAAACAGATATTGTAAAAATAATAGCCAACGGATACTTTAATGATCTTAAGAGAAAGAACATGCTGGACATAGAGCAGATGCAGGAACTGTTTAAAGAACTGAGACAGAAAACAGGGCAGGCTGTGGCAGATTCACTCGATGAGGATGACATCTATGATTTAAAAGAGTATCTGGAGGATGAGTTCCCAAGCGAGGGCATCATAAACGATTTAAAAAGAACAGGGTTTTGGGATGAAATTGCATACATAGTGCCGCGGCTTAAGAGTGAGGAAAGGTACAGAGTGTTTGAGATACTATGGGGTAAAATCCCTGTTTTTACTATAATATATAATAAGCTTGCAAGCGGCCTGAAACAGCTTAATTTTGCCTGCAATGCAACATGTGATGTAAATGCCCTAATCCCCAGGGAGGTAAAAAACAAAGATGGTGTGCAGGTCCCAAACACTATTATAGATGTCCAACTGATAGATGGACTTTTAAAAGACGAACACTTATCTCCGGTAACAATAACAGGAGATAACGGCGTCAATGCGGACTTGTCAAGAAGCACTCTGACGGCATTAGTGGCTGAGATAACACTGGTTTTACCTAAAGCAACGGCTGAACACAGTGATCGTAAGTTTCTTGAAACGGCGGACGTTTTGGATTTTCCCGGCGCCCGCTCAAGACTGAAAATCGAATCAGACACAATCGGCAATGACCCCCGCACTGACCTGCTGGTTTTTTTACGTGGCAAAATAGCCTACTTATTTGACAGTTATAACTTTACATATGGCATAAATGCACTGCTTCTAACAATTCCCGACGGTCCTCCTGAGGTAAAAACCCTGCCTGAGTTAATGGCAAAGTGGATAAAAAACACTCATGGTGAGACACCGGAGAAGCGCACCGGAAAGACGCCTTCTCTTTTTGTGGTTTTTACTAAATTTAATAAGGACTTAGAATATAAACCCGGTGAGAACGATGACACACATGCATCTAAGTTTAACGGACGCCTTTTCTCTAATTTCAGCAATGAAATGGATGCCCCGGTAACAAATAAGTGGACTGTACAGTGGGATGCAAACGGTCCCTTTAAAAATTGCTTCTAGTTAAGAGACCCTGGATTTGAATCAATATATGAAAAGAGAGACAATAAAGAAGTCAGCTTACTTCCAAAGCATATAGAAAGAATGAAAGCTATGGAAAGGGCATATCTGGAAAATGAATATGTAAAAAAACATTTTCACAGCCCTGTGGAAAGTTGGAAAGAGGCAACAGAGCTTTGCAAATCCGGCCTGGAGTACATGATTAAGTATCTACAGCCCAAAGCCGACCCTTCAATCAAATTAAACCAGATAAAATACCAGCTAATATCTTTAAAAACAGAGGTTTTAAGTCTGCTAAATCAACATTACAAAAGCGGCGACATACAGAAGGCATTAGAAGAAGCCGACAAACACAGCAAAATGGTTGTAAAGGCACTAATTGAAAGCATGAAAAGAAAGAACATTTTTGGATACTTGATCCAGCAAATACAGATGGAAGAGGATTTTGCCTGGAAAGTTTGTTATGACACAGAGAACCCCTTGTTTGACAAGGACAGAGCTGTATCTGATTACTCAAATACCGGCAATCATGAGTTGCAGCAGATTTCAGACCAATGGAGTGATGCCTTCGGCGATATATTGGGGGAGGATAATGTTGTTTGCACTACGGAGGGTCCAAAGCCGCAATATTGCCTGCTGGCGGAGACAGTAGTGCAGAGGTGGGAATCTGAAGTTGGAGACACTATGCTTTCAGGCACATTTACAAAAAATACAGGGATTAGCAAGGAAATTTTACAACTCATGTACAATGAACTACTAAGCAGTGCACGCCGGGTTAAATTAACAGATATGATAGCCGAGAGAATCAAACCTGTTGCTGCTTTAAAACACGAAAACACTTATGACATCAAAGCAACCGTCTCAACTCATACTATTAACAGCTTTATAAACACTTTGGGCTGGGACACAGTAGCAGTCAATGATAGACCGTCTATGAAATTTCCAGACGGCACCGAGAAGCCGATCTTTACAGAATATGAAATAACCTCTCCGAAGTTACAGGATATTAAGCTGGACATTGCCTTTCCCGGTAATGCTTTTCTTATGCAATGGATTAAGGGGCTCCAGGCATGTTTTAAGTCCAACGCTGAATTTAAAAACGGCGGCCCACTGCCAAATGAGGAAACAAACAGAAAGCTCGGAGTAATATTAGAGGATATTAACAAGATTTTGCAATGACGGCGTCAAAATTGCTTTAGGGGAGGACTCGGAAAAACAGAAGCATCAAAGGCCGCAATATTGAGTTACATGGAACCTGTATCATCGGTTCTTTACAGTATCGTTCTTCTCTCATATCCTATAAATATGGCAACACTTACCGGAGGGTTTATGATATTTCTTTCCGGTTACATTGTCATCAGGCAGCGTTATAACGAAATAAAATAAACCAAACTACGCCATAGTTTTATCTCAACTGCTATTATCTCTCTAATTATAAACCATAGCATTAAACTTTCAGAAAATCTGTAACAGATATGTAACGATAATCCATGTAAAATGACTTAAAATTACCTTTGTAGGAAAGTTCAGTACAATGATTAAAGCGCTTTGCGCTTGCTTAATACTTAAAATGGAGATCGAATGATGAAAAAACTAACTGTTTTTGACGGCAATGATTATTGTATTATCAGCAATGCAAGCATGGGCGGTTGACTTTTATGGAAAAATAACTTACAGGGATGGAAGCAAGTGTGGCAGCTGCAGATTAGCCTTTGAACACAGCGGATTTAAGGACACATATGCGGATAGCTCTGGTAATTACTCAATATCAATGTCGGGGGGCTCTCCAATGTGCGTCAATGTTTATCACAACGGCTCAATGGTATTGAGTAATGTTTGTGCTAACAGCAGCAGAATGCGGTTGGATGTAACTGTTAAAAAATAAATCAAAAATGTTTGAAACATTAAAAAAACATGGGTTTAATTGCTTTAAGTATTTTGACACATGGACAATTCGTACTATTTTGGAAAACGATAAGCCAAGATTTACAAACATTGAAATTTCTCAGGTTATTTTTTATGAATCCGAGGAGATTCAGAGTATAATATTAAAAAACCTAAACAAAGTACGATTCAACAAAGTAAGAGAATTGATGGCTTCATATAAAAATAGTGAAAATGAAACAGATAAAACAAGAGTCTGGAAAATTAAAAGAAAAGTTTTGAAATCAATACAAATGCTTGCCATGCAAGGGAAAATAATAGTACCGGATTGTGATAGCTTATCACTTAACCAGAATTATAGGAATATAGATGAAGAGGCAAAAGATATAAACGATGATTTTCCGGTAATCAATTTATTTAAAAGCTCGTTTAAAGAAATCATTAACTATTGGGTGACAGTATGCCATCATGTCAGGGTAAACGGCCAGCCAACACTCAATATAATTTTGGATAAGATGGCTGATGAATATTGCTCTAAATTATTAGAATTTTCAATGGATGACATAAAGGAATACGACATAAAAATGTTTTCAAAAAAGTTGCAACTTAATGAAGTTAATAAATATAGAAAGAAGCTTGATATTATTAAACGTGGTATATCATTAATGCTAAAGGGTTTGGGATATGATGAAATATTATTTGAGTGCTATAAGCTCATACCTGAAATACCGGTTGACCATAACCATGAAAGAGAAAAAATAAAATCACTAACAGACCCATTTGTTACAGACGGTATGGATTATAGTGAGATAATAAGAAATATTGCAGCCTTTAAAATGTTTATCGAAAAAGATGGATTAATCTACATTGAAAAATTTATAGAAAACCCAAACGTTAAGCAAAATCAATGCTTTATAGCAGCTATGGATTTATTGATAACGACAAATGAGTATGGAGTAATTAAAAAAGTTATTGAAAACAAAAAACAAGCGCTCATTAGAGAATTCATGACAAAAATGCAGATGTTTGAAGCCGTATGTATAACCTTAAATAAAGGAAAATCAAGTGCAAACCCACATTTATTATATGCATATCTCTATTCATTTTTACCCGATGCTTTGAATTGGAAAAATTATTTCGGAAGCCCTAACGTTTAGCTGTCGAATTATACCGAGTTTCAGTCAAAAGCAAACGCAGGCGGCAAGGAGAAAGCGACGCAGGCGTACTTTAGAGCTTTTGGCGAAGCTAACGAAGTTAGACGATTGACTGCAACTCAGTATAACTCGCGGCTCTAATTTCAAACTAACCCACTATTCTATATATTTACCCAACAAGACTTCTGATTGTATTTAGCAGATTTGTCTGCTCAAATGTACCCTTGATGATATAAGCATCGGCTCCGGCTGCAATCCCACGGCGTTTGTCCTCTTCCTTTTCCCTTGACGTTACAATTATTACAGGAGTGTGCACGTATCTGTCATCTTGTCTGAGCCTCTGAGTTAAGGCAAAACCATCAAGATGTGGCATCTCCACATCAGTAATTACAACATCATATTTGTTTTGCGCCGTTTTTTCAAGAGCCTCAATGCCGTCTTCCGCCATATCCACCTCATAACCGTAAGACTCAAGAATACTCTTCTCTATCTCTCTTGTGTTTATGGAATCATCAACAACGAGTATTTTAATCGTGGTTTTATCTTTGTGGACTAATTTGACGGCTTTAGTGCGTCCTGCCGCTTCACGGGCTGCTTTTATAATGCCGGAGACATTTAACAGGCTGATTATTTCGTTTTTACCGGAGACTGTCACCCCTGAAACCAGAGACAGATTTCTCATATGCCCCGGAAGTGGTTTAATCACCATGTTTTCCTCATCCACTATAGAATCAATGACAAGGCCGAACTTCTCATCAGCAATTGAAACAATCAGTATGAGGGTCTCTGTTTTTTTACCATTGTTATCACTATCAGGCAGATGTAGAATTCCGCTAAGACGTTCAACCGGTATTAATTGCTCCCTGAGCCTCAGGGCTTTACTGTGCACCACATTAACAAGCTCCGCCTCCGGCACCTTCACTATCTCCGCCACAGAGGACTTAGGCAATGCAAACACCATGCCGGAGGTCTCCACCAATATCAAACCCATTATAGCAAGCGTCATAGGAACTCTTATTATAAACCTCGTTCCCTGTCCTGGTTTGCTCTCCACTGAGATTGTACCTTTTAACTCATCCACGATGTTTTTCTTAACCACGTCCATGCCCACCCCTCTGCCGGAGACGTCCGTTATTATAGCTGCAGTACTTAGCCCCGGGTAGAAAATTAAATCAAACACCTGCGTTTCACTCATGGCATTAAGCGTGCTTTTATCAAAAAGACGGCGCTGCAACGCCTTGTTTTTAAGCTTTTCTATCGCTATCCCTGCCCCGTCATCCGCTACCTCTATCACCACATTGCCTGAATCATAGTAAGCCCTCAGGGCTATCGTGCCAACCTCCGGTTTGCCGGCGGCTTTACGTACAGGGCTCTCCTCGATACCGTGGTCCAGGGAGTTTCTTATCATATGAATAAGGGGGTCGGCTATTTTTTCCACTAATTTTTTATCCAGCTCGGTCTGCCCACCCTCAACCTTGAAGTTTACATCTTTTCCGAGAGCTCTGGACATATCCCTGATGGTTTTACCAAAGGAGTCAAACACAGTGGAAAGCGGCACCATGCGCATTGTGAGTGCGACCTCCTGAAGGCTTTCGTTGAGAAGCTCCTGTACGTTTCCGTCGTTAATGAGGCCGGCTGCAAGATTTTTAAGTCTGGAGTATATTTGTGAAGCGTTGTGGAATAAACCTTTATGCTCAGGAAAATTCTCGGCCATGGCATCCAGCTTGATGATATGCTTTTTACTTAAACGCACCACTTCTTTTACCTCGGATACTCTTTCCTTTAGCCGTATCTGCTGGGTTACAATTTCCCCCATAAGTTTTATAAGCGTATCGAGTTTATCGGCATTTATACGCAGAGTCTCTATGGTTTTAATCTCAGCAATGGGTTTTACAGGCAACTGAGGTGTCGGCCCCTGCTGCTTTATTTCAGGCTTTTCTTGTAAGTCTCCCGGCTCCTCAGTCATACCCGTCAGTTGTTCAAGCACACGGCAGACACAGGTGCCTGCGCCGCTTATATCAGCCCCAAGACCGGCGCTTTCCACAAGCTCCGACATCACATCCACTCCCGCATAAAGAGCTGATATTACCTGCCTTGTTACCTCTATCCTATTGCTTCTCAGGGCCTCAAGAACGTCCTCCAGCTTATGGGCTACATCAGCTATCGGTACAAGTTTAACCATACGTGCTGAGCCCTTTATTGTGTGTGCAATGCGAAAGATGGCATTGAGGTTTTCAACATCTGTTGGGTCTTTTTCTAAAATTGCAATACCCTCGCTTGCCTTTGCTAAGTGCTCCTTTGCCTCATCTACAAATATTTTTATAAATTTAGTTTTATCAAATGCCATGGTTTATTTCAGTGACCTGTTAATCTTTTCCAAATTATGTCTGCAAAGGTGCAAGATATCATCAGTTCTAAAGGAAATAGTAAATAACTCTGTGCCTAAGTTTTTGGCGGTTTGTCCATGGTGTAACTCATCCGTTAGGATTCTTGTAACTGCCCGATATTCTCTTTGCGCCGGTTGAAGCTGCCCCTCATGATGGTAAAGTTGTGCAAGGTAGTAGTGGGCAATCCATGCTGAGGGGTTAGCATACACGGCCTCTTTAAAGCGCCGGCGTGCCTCTTCAGTGTGTCCTTCATGTTGGGCTATCATACCCAGGAAAAGATAACACTCCACAGACCACCTCTCTGTATCCAGCGTTTTTTGAAAAACATCCCGGGCCTCATCCATACGCCTGAGGTTAAAAAGTGCTACACCTTTTAACACAGAGGCCCTGTTAAAATTCGGCTGCTCTTTTATTAACAGTTCAAGGGTTTTTATGGCCTCTTTATACTTCTTTTCTTTTATTAAATCACCCGCCTCCTCCAAAAGCGTATCAGGGGAGTGTTGAACTGTTTCAGCAATTTCAGCGGAAGGTTTTCTTTTGTTTGTCCCTGTGTTTTTAGAGGGAATCTGTTTTTTTCTCAGCAAAGATTCCTGTTTTACCGGCCGCAGCATCAGTGAAACACTATGAAGCATGTTGCCGTCAAAAGTACCGGATAACTTTTTAAACACAAAAAGTCCGTCCATTTCGATTAAGCTTAATGTGCCAAGATTATGGCCGAAGGTCTCAACGGAGCTGACAAAAATATAGCCGCCCTCATTAAGCGACATTGCAAGATTATCAAAAACCCTTTTTTGGATCTCCTTGTCAAAGTATATTGAAACGTTTCTATAAAAAATCACATCCATAGATGTAAGCTCCTTTGTAAGGGGTGTATCAAGGAGGTTATAGGTTTCAAAATGTGCGAGTCTTGTTATCTGTTCGTTTACTTTGAAATGATCTTCATCTATATGTGTGAAGTACTTTCTTTTTAACGGTTCAGGAAAATTCCTGAATGAAATCTTATTATAAACAGCTCTACGGGCTTTCTCAATTGCAGCTCTGTCTATATCTGCACCGGCAAAATAAAAGGCCTCCGATGCTTTTGTTCCAAAGCACTCTAAGACGGCAATTATCATAGAGTACAGCTCCTCACCGGTTGAGCAACCGGCACTAAAAAGTCTTATCTTTATACCCGCAGGTTTGACGGCCATGAGTTCCGGTAGAATCCTTGATGTCAGCGCCTTGTAGTGTGCAGATTCCCGCATAAAATAGGTTTCATTTATGGTAATAAGATTCAAAAGCCGCTCAAATTCAGCCTGACTCTGTGTTATAAGGCTGTAGTAGTCCTCAAGCGATAACAGTCCCAGATTTTTTACCTGAGAATTTATGTTTTCTCTCAGAGCCGTAAGCCTAGTACCGTTAAAGCTTAGACCACATCTATGGCGTATGAGTTTCTGAAAACTCTGTATATCAATGTCTTCCGTTGTCATCATAATAGTCTATAGTAATTTTATCTTGAGAACCGCATCATCTCTTTGCATATTTCCGTTACAGGGAGTACCTTATCTACAACCCCCAACTTAACAGCCTCACCGTTCATTCCATAAACCACAGAAGTCTCACTATCCTGGGCTACCGTTATACCTCCTCTTTCCTTTATAGTTTTAATCCCCGCTACTCCGTCATCTCCCATCCCTGTTAATATGACTCCCATAACACCCGGCCCATAGACATGAGCGGCTGAGATAAGCAGTTTGTCACACGATGGATGATATATCTCATCAGGTTTTCTTTTAACTAATTTGACAACACCGAAATCTGTTATTTCCATGTTGTACTCAGATGGACAGAAGTACACATACTCCGGCTTTAGAACCTCATTATTTTCAGCAATTTTTATATCCATTTGGACAATGGAGTCAAGCCATGAAATAAGCCCGCCTATGAAGCCCTCAGACATATGCTGGGCTATGACGACAGGGCAATTGAAATTGTGCGGCAGCCCGGATAAAATTACAGAGAGCGCCTTAGGGCCTCCGGTAGAGGAGGCGACAGCTATTATTTTATTAAGAGTATTGTTTTTGGTGGCAACAGGCTGCGCCGGAGTTTTATTTATTCCCCTTATGTGGCTTATGACTTTAACCCTTGAAAGGGTCTTTATTTTCTTAATCAGTGAGCCTGGTGCTGATGTAATATCAGACTTGGTAATTACCTCAAGGGCACCTCTTGATATGCACCGGAAAGCGGTCTCAGCAGATGTCTGTGAGGTAAGTACCAGTATAGGAACAGGGTTTTCAGCCATAATTTGACTGATAGCTTGCACACCATCCAAGACAGGCATCTCCACATCAATTGTTATAATGTCGGGGGACAGTGCCCCTGCCATCTCAGCAGCCTGCTTGCCGTTTGACGCCTCTGCTATTACTTCTATCTCCAGGTCGTCAGAAAGAATATCCCTGATGCAACTCCTTACAAAGGAGCTGTCGTCAACGATAAGAACTTTGATTTTATTACCTGAGAGCAAACCCTATGCCTTCAGGATAAATTTTTTAACAATATCCTGTAAATTACCGGACAAAGCAGACAGATTTTTAGCAATATCATGAACGTGATTAATAGCGCCGGCAGACTGTTTAGCCCCTTCCTCTATCTCCCGCAGAGCTATAACAACCTGCTGCACAGCGGTACGTTGCTGCATAGTGGAGAGTGAAATTTCCCTTGCGGCGTCGCTTGTGGCATGAGCCCCCTCAAGAATTTCGGCAAGTGTCTTTGTTGTTTCCTCTGAGGAGCTGAGGCCGTCTGCAATCGCTCTTGAGCTTTTCTCCGACGCTATAACCAAACGGCTAACAGAGTTCTGGATTTCAGTTATTTTTGATTCAATATCCGCCGTGGAGTCCATAACACTATCGGCAAGACGGCGGATTTCCACTGCTACAACGCCGAAGCGTTTACCGGCCTCACCTGCGCCGGAGGCCTCCAAAGCGGCATTAAAGGCTATCAACTTGGTGTTGTCTGCAATATTATTTATTATTTCCATAACTCTGGTTATATCTTTAGATTTTTTCCCAAGGTCCAGCACCTCACTTAATCCCCGTTTGTTATCAGCACTTACCTCCTCAATGTTTTTTGAGGTTTTACCCATAATATCGGACCCTACTTGTGAATCGCTAAGTGTGCTTGCCGCTATCTCAGCCACTGACTGTGAGTGCTCAGCTATCTGAGTACTCGATGCCGAGAGCTCCTCCATCGTGGAGGTTATCTCAGATATGGAGGCAGTCTGCTCCGTAGTTATTGCGGCCTGCTTTTCCACTGCTTCATATATCTCGTTTACTGAATATGAGACATTTTTTACCACGGTGGAAATAGTGCTTATGATTTCGTTCAGATTATCTATATTGGTGTTTAAAATTCCGGCCAGTTCGTAAATTTCGTTGCTGCCGTCAATTGGGATCCTCAGTGCAAGGTTGCTCTCAGAACCTTTGAGGGTCTTCATTATGCTTTGTAACGGGCGGTTTATATTCCTTCCGACATAATATGTAAAAACAGATGTTACAACAAAGGAGAGAAACATAACCAACAGAATATTTCTTCTCGTTTTAGACATGAAAACCTCAGTATCCTCTGTCACCTTTGAAAACTTGCTTCTTTGTGTAGCGATTAAGTCAAGAAGCCGTTGTCTGACTTCACGCCATTTTGGGGTTTCCTTGCCTACAATGCACTCTGTAGCACCAGAGAGGTTCTTCTGAGCCGCTAGACTTATACACTCCTGTCTGAGGCGCTCATTGTCTTCCCACAGAGATTTAATCTCTTCAAGGGTTTTTTTCATCTGACCGTCTGCCAAAGCCATTGCATCTTTATGGGCTTCAGAGAAAATTTCCATAGCTTTTTTGTAGTTACTCCTTGCCTTGTCATCGGCAGTGTTTAAAATCATGTTCCTTGTTGCCTGCTCTGTCTGAAGGCCGTTAGCGTACATATCGTTATAGAGCAGGAGTAATGCCTGGTCTTTATTTATTAACCTGTCAATCCTGTCTCTCGTATCCGCACTATGAGTAAAAAATTGTAAGGCAATAGCTATAAACACTACCACATTTAAGGTAGTAAGAAGATATAAGAGTTTTTTAATTGTCATAATTAGTTACTAACCTCCTTAATCTCTGAAATCAATTTTTTTAAATCTATCAACAGCAGCGGCTCATCTGCTTTAAATGCCACTGCCCATATGGATTTAAATCTTATGTGTTTTTCTAAAATAGCCGGTAGCGGACTTATAGAATCCGCCCTTATGGTTTCAATTTCAAGAAAATCCTTCACGGCTAAAACCCTGTTACCTCCTGTTGTCTTTACAACAAATGCCTTTGAGGCAGTCTGCGATTCTGTTAATCCAAGTATTTCATCGAAATATATGATCGCCTCCGGCTCTATGATGCCGGCCTCCAGTGAAAGCATCTCAAGTACATCCTCTGTAAGGGCGGCAAACTTACCGCCGGAGATGGAACTGAATATTACAAAATCACTCTCCGTCAAGTTTGGCGGATTGTCTGAACCGTTTGAGAGCATTTCAGAGGTTACCGTGAATTTTTTTAAAATCTAAGACGATTACGTTTTTATTACCACAGAGGGTTTCTCCAATGGCAAAGTCCTTTATTGTGCTGGAGATTGCCGCTGATGAGGGTTTTATCGAGTGCTCGGCAACATCCAACACATCAATAACGGAATCAACGATAATTCCACTTCTAAACCCGTCACAGTCACCTATGGCAATGCGATTTGCTTTCTCAAGCATTACATCAACGCCGTAACTTCTGGGAGTAAGCCCAAGGAACCCTCTGATGTCCAAAACCGATTCGATATCACCTCGTATGTTTATCACCCCTGCGATAAAGTCCGGGCAGCCCGGAACAAAGAAGATTTTTACAGGCGGGAGTATCTCCTTTACGAAGTCACCATAAAATGCAAACAGCTCACCCTCAAGTGTAAAAATGACGAGCTTTACCGTTTTCTCATCAACATCAACTACCTGCTTACGCTCTCTTAGCTTTTTTGCCTCGCTAAGAAGTGCCTCACTTTTTGATGTCGTTTCTGATTCTTCCATAATTGTTTTTCTGTAGGTTAGGCATTATAGCAATAACATGATGGTTTCTTCAAATTAACAGAAAACTAGGTAGTGTCTCAGTTTGAATTTTTTTAGGAGGTAGATAATTGTATAGTAAAAACAGTAATGGAAAATATAATTAGATGGCTTTATATGCTCCATTCTAATAAATTTTGCCTTAATTCCTCTGCAGCGATTTTAGTAATACCATTGACCCATTGTGGTACAGATTCCAATTTTGGAACTAAAATATTCTTAAGAGTTCTATTAGCTTCTCTACCAAAAGTGCTATATCTAAAGCGATTTTGCATAATACATATGCAATAATATAATTTTATATCGAGAGACATTTCAACAATGGGAACTAAAACATCAATATTTTGTGCTGTATAAAAAGGATATGGTTGTACAAAAGATGATAGAGTAGATCCTCCTAATGCTACTGTTATTAATCCAGCATCATATGGCTCTATATTGTCATCTTTTTCCACAAAACCTACAATTCCATTATTTTCACCGGAACGGCCAATAAATAATATACCTCCATCTTTCAAATTACATAATTCCATTTTATTATAATCAAATTTATTTCCATGTTGAACTCTAAATAAAATATTTAATTCTGTTAATTCAGTTTTCATGTTCATATTAATTCCTATCCTGATTTAACATTATTTTTGTGAGCATAAGTTTTTTAACGGAATTCTTTAACATATCTATGCTTAGTAAATTATAATCTGTTTCTAAATAAGCTTCAGCACACCATTCGTCACTATAACTAACCTCTTCCATTACACTCATGCCCTTAATAATTTCTCTATTGCGAAAAGCGTTTAACCATTCATTCATTATTCCATTCCAAGAACTATTTACATCTATTCTACCACGATGTTTTGTTTTAACAAATCCATCGTTTCGCCAATAACCAAACCAGGTTTTCTTACCCTTTGGATGTGGACGACCGGCAGTAAACACCATAATACAAGTAACAACTGTTGTTTTTGAATTGTGAAACAATTCTATCGGCATTGACATAACAGCCTCTAAAGTATGATTTTTTAATATTTTCTTTTTCCATTCCGCTATGTCACCTGATGGAGCTGTTGCACACGTAATAGGGACAATAGCAACACATTTTCCATCTTGCTGTAAACAGTTTAAATTATTTAAAACATATTCAAGTTCTTCTCTGTCGGTTTTTACTGATTTATTTTTGTATGGAGGATTTAACAAACCTACTGTAGGTTTCTTTTGACTCATGATTTTTATAGCATCATCTTTAAAACAATCTCCCTGAAATATATTAGTTTTTCCATCTCCATGTAATATCATATTTGAAACAGCAAGGGCGTATATTGGAGGTTGATATTCTATGCCATAGAGCTGATATTTTTTAATATGATTTTTAATTTTTTTATCTGGACCGGCAATTTCAATCATATGCTTCATAGCAGCGATAAGCAAGCCGGCAGTTCCGCAACAATTATCAAAAACAACACTCTGTGGGCTTATGTCTGCAATATTAGCAAACAGTTCTGCAATATGACGAGGTGTCAAGACAATTCCTAATCCTTTATCATTATTTGCGTAACGTAAGAATTCTATATAAAACTCTCCAATAGTGTCATAATATTTATGTGTATGCAAAAAAGAGTTGATATTTTCATTAATGCCGGCAATGAGTTCGATAAAAAATTCTTTATCATCGATTAACGCTGGAGAATGCTTAATAAAAGAAAATGCTTGAGACAGCAAGACCCTTCTATCCTCGTGTATATCTGGCATTTCAAATTGTCCTGTTATAGCATCCGTTAAGTTTCGTGCTAATTGCTTGGATGTATTGTGCTTCCGATAGCTTTCCTGGAACGCTCTATTTTGGAGAGCAATTAAAATTCCACTAATTAAAAAACCTCTGTTAGCCTCTGTTACTTTCTTTGCTTGAAGAATATTGTTTAGTTGTCTGCTATAATCAAGCAAAGATTGATAGTCCTGTCTTTCTTTTGCCTCACTGTGAATAAACGCATTAAAATAATCCTCTAAAGAAACGATATCAGTAGCCTCTTCATAAATAATTGCTTTTTGTTCTCCTCTTAGATGAAAATAATGAGAAATAATAAATTGAGATTCAGATTCTCCACTTACTGCAATAGCTAAGACATCAAATTCTTTAGATAAATACGATGCATACTGCAAAACACCATCAACAGCATATTCGCCATATTTATCTAAAGTCTTACTGATATGTTTTTTTGGATCGGCTTTGCATTCTATAATAATAATAAAATCTGAATACTGTGATGCTCGTATAATAAACTCCGGTTTGCCCGTACCATGTCCTCGCTTTGAAGCATTCCGAAGTAGTTTTTGAACTGTTGGAGAATCACTCTGCTGCTTTTCAACGACAATTTCAGCATGTGAAATATAATAGCCGTGTTTTCTTAGTCGTCCTTCAACTAATTCTTCTGTTTTCCGTTCATTCATATTAATCCGGCAAGGATAATGTAAATAATAATGCTATATTTAGAATTTATAGTCAAAGTCAAGGCTATCTCTAATATTTTGCTATCTGAAATATGCAGCCTTCACCTATTCTTTAGAAAATCCGTATTTTCCCAGTATTTCAGAGAGTTCTTGAAGATCAACAGGTTTTGTTATATAATCGTTGCACCTTACAACACGCTTGCGGTAGGCATCGAGTATTCCTGCAAGAAAATCCAATGATGTAATCATAATAATTTTGACTTCTTTGTCTGATGCAATTCCCATAGATTTTTCCTTAATCCGAATCTTTCCTAACGCTTCCAAACCATCCATTTCAGGCATTATAACATCAAGGAAGATGACATCGTAGGGGTTATTCTCATCCATGGCAAGCACGAAAAATTTAACTGCTTCCGCTCCATTAACAGCAACGTCAACATCACCGTAATCCTCTAAAAAACGGTGTAACATTGAGCGGCTTACAAAATCATCTTCTGCTATCAATATTCGCAAAACATACTCCTCTTATGTTCTATCGGTTCATAAGTTCCGCTTCTTAATAATTCCCTGTTTTTGATAAAATGCACACTTCATAGCAAAGTAAGCAGTCTGTTATATCTAAACATATGCCTATGTTAAATCACTACAGAGAGGTGATACCCTAAGCTTTTGTAGTTTGACAACCAGTTATCAGCCGTCTTATCTCCAAATGCCGCCCGTTCTCTCATGCTCTCCATGTGTTCTCTGCCTATGGTAAAGTATGAGTTCTGGGCGCTCCACAAATCCGGCTCAATTTCTATAGAACTCAGCGACTCCAGAACACCTGCTATCTTTTCATACAAATCGGCGTATTCCCATTGGGTAGTAAGAGCCTCCATCAGGTAGTTGATGTGTTTGGTGGCATAGAGGTTAAGCCGTTCCTTGTCTATGTGTACATCCCATCTTTTAACCTCAGAGACGGCATCCTTGAGTTTTTCTATATCAAGAAACCTCTCCGCAAGGACACTTTCGAGGTCTCTCTTCAGTACATACACAAGGGCTATGGATAGGGACTCCGGCAGCGGAATGTCCAACCCCTTGTGAAAATTCATAAGAGAAATGTTACTTTCACAAATCTGCCTGTAGAGGCTGTCAATTTTTTCATACGAGCGGTAGAGAATTTCATCGAGGACTTTTCTCTGCTCATCCTTAAACAAGTGCCACAGTGAATAGTGGCTCTCTCCAAACCGTTCGTGCATAATCCTGACCGAATATGGAATGCGTCCTTTCTCAAAGGAGTCAAACACTTCTTTTTTAACTTCCAGGAACTCGGCATGTGTTGAATAGTCGGCAAGGGAGCAGTTCACACCGTGTTCGCCACGAAAGACGAAAAACTGAAACATCCGCTCATCCCATGTGGTCTCGTATAGTATTTTCAGGGTGCCGGCGGCAATCCTTAGTCTGCCGGAGCGTTTTTCATCATAAAACAGGGTTTCCACCTGATAGTTATAAATTTTAACTTTTGGCGGGTAGTGTTCAAATATTGAAGAGATGGCAAAGTGTGCGCCTGCCCTTTGCAGATCAACCATCTGCGGTTTAACAAACATTTCGTATGCGTACTCCCCTGCGCCATAGACGTTGCTTTGGGCTTCCTTTAATTTATTAATAAACTCACCCTCAAGGCTGTTACCATCAATAAACCCTGAGGCGTACTGGATGGCAAGTGAGGCATATGCCATGCACTGCACGGTTTCTATTCCTGAGATTTCATCAAAAAACCATCCGCAACTGGTAAACATATACAAGGCATTTTTTTGCATTTCCATAAGTTTAAGTACAAGACGGCACTCCTCATCCGTTAAATCTCTGATTGCATGACGGTCTATAAAACTGCCGAGTCTCTCCCGGTTGTTTTCCAACAGGCACTCAACGTAAGCGTCTCTTGCCTGCCACGGATCTTTCAAGTACTTTTCACCCTCTGTCTGAAATACCACGGCAAGCCTGTCTCTGACGTTATCGAGGGCTTGTCTCAGTGGCGCTCTCCAGTGCTGGTTCCAGCCCTGTTGCATACCGGAGTTACAGCCGCAGTGCTCTTTCCACCTTCCTACCCCGTGGATACAGCTCCATGAGGAGTTGTCATATATTTTAACTTCATAGATGGGCTGGTGGATTTCCATAAATTGTCCGTAGTTGGTGAGCTTTACGACGTCCTCCCCGTGGTACTGTCCCTGCTCAAATAGATGTAGGCAGTAGGTAAGGGCCATTTCACCATGTCTGTGGTGGTGGCCGTAGGTTTCACCGTCGGTGGCTATGTGGATAAGCTGCGGGTGTTTTCTTTCATCAGTGATGGCGCCCATGAGACGCTCTACAAAATTTTCACCGCTGTTAAGCAGTCCTGAAAAGGCAATGTCTGAGGATATGGGGCCGTCGTAAAAAAACAGATTTATCGTATTGCCTGACGGCAGGTTACACAGATAGACGGTGGATGGGTCAATTCTGCCGTGGCTGACATCAGTCCACGGATCGTATTCCCCCGGTGAATCTTCACCACCCTGACAGCCCTCATCACGCTGTAGGGGCTCATCAGAAATAATTTTTTTGATCATTGAGGCTTGTCGTGGGGCAAGGATTGTAAACTTTATGCCATAAGCAACGAGAATTTCAAGAGTTTCGAGATCCACTGCGGTCTCAGGCAGCCACATACCCTCCGGCATCCGGTTAAAGTGGTACTTGAAATCTTCAATTGCCCACACGACCTGTGTGATTTTATCTCTTTCGTTGGCAAGAGGCATAATCATATGGTTGTAGCACTGGGCAAGAGCGGAGCCGTGGCCGGAAAATCTCAGGAGGCTTAATCTGTCGGCCTCAAGGATGGCCTCATAGACGTCGGGGCGGTGTCTTTGCATCCATGACAGGAGGGTCGGGCCGAAATTAAAACTTATCCGTGAGTAGTTATTAACGATATCGGTGATTTTCCTGTTGGTGTCAAGCATCCGTGAGGCGGTGTTTGGGGCGTAACACTCCGCCGTGATACGCTCGTTCCAGTCGTGGTATGGATAGGCGGAGTCCTGAAACTCAACCTCCCCAAGCCAGGGGTTTTCCCGCGGCGGCTGATAAAAGTGCCCATGAATACAAACATATTTTTCCATCTCATGCCTCTTCTATGTTTTATTTGCTTTTTCCTTATTTCATGTTAACACCTATTATAGAACCCATGCAGGTTAATTCTCAAGTGGTAGCTAAAAAAGCAATATTTATGACAACTTAATTATTACTATGCGTCGCTTGTTTCCAGCCGCCTGCGTTTACTTCTGACTGCAACTTGGTATAACTGCAAATTGGTATTACTTTATATTCATCTCGGTGATTTGCTGAAGTCATCTATTACCACAGGAATACCGGTTATAGAGGACTCGACTGCGGCAAAAGACGCAAGGGTGGTTTCAATAAGTTCATTGAAGGGAATTGGGGATATGCCGCCTGTTTCTATTGCCCGCAGGAATTCCGTGACTTCCCTGCTGTGGCCTTTATCCTGACCGAATTGCTTGTGGTTAGTGCCGCCGCCGTAGCAAATCAGGGATTTGAAATTATCAATGACTAAAACCCGGCCTTCAAAGAATACCTCAATGCGTTCTTTAGGATAGTTTCTGTTGCCGTTTGAAAAATAATTAATTGTGCCGATTGAGCCGTCGGCAAATCTTATACTTATGCTCATTTTATCCTGATCGACGCCGCTGTGGCCGTGTGTGCTTACGGAGTAAACTTCAGAGATTGCAGAGCCGGTAAAATATCGCATTAAATCTATAAAATGGCAGGCCTCTCCGATTATTCTTCCACCACCACTTTCACTATCATGTACCCAATGGCCGGAATCTATCGCTCCGGCATTTACCATTATGTTGATACACAGGGGGTCAACTCTGAAGCGTAACGACTCCTTGAGTTTCTTGCTGAAGATGGAAAATCTCCTGTTAAACCCCACAAGTAAAATCCCGTTTGAATTAGAGTGGGCGTCAATGACGTCCAGCAGCTCATTTTTATTTAATGCAAGGGGTTTTTCTACAAAAACATTTTTACCACCTCTTAATGCCTTTGTAACGAGCTCTGCATGACTGCCGTGGCGGGTGGATATAAAGACCGTGTTTATATCGGTGTCCTCAAAAACCCGGGAATATTCCGATGTGGCGACAGCAAAACCAAATTTTCTACCTACTGTGGATACACTGCCGCTACCGGCGCTTGCAATGGTTTTAAGGGTTGCTCCTGAGTTTTTCAGGTTTGGAAGCAGCACCTGTTTGGCAAAATTCCCAACTCCAATATAACCTATTACCGGCTTTTCAGATTTACCAATTACCGGGTTACCGGTAAGCTCAACACTAAAATCCCTTTTTGCAGTAGTTTTATCGTATTGCAAAACTATGCCTAGCGGACTTTCAGACATAAGAAGGTCATAGGCGGAAACTGCATCCATAAAAGGAAAACAATGGCTTATCAACGGTTTGACGTTTATTTTGCCAGCGGCCATCATATCTAATACTGCCTCGAAATTTCTCTTAACAGTCCACCTTACGTATCCAAAGGGGTAATCATTACCAAGTTCCTCATATCCTCTGTCATATCGTCCGGGCCCATATGAACACGATACCTGAAAGGTCAGCTCCTTATCGTAAAACGGCCTTCGTTTAAGCTCTAACCCTGTAACTCCAGTCAAAATGATTTTTCCGCGCTTTTTACTCATCTCTGCTGCGTAGTCAATGGGTTCAGTGCTCTTTGTCGAAGCTGCCACTATTACCCCGTCCACACCCATGCCGCGGCTAAAGGCCAAAGCCGTCTCTACCGGTGATTCCTTGTCTCTGAGTGTAAACCCTGTCGCTCCAAAACTCTCGGCAAGTTTCACTTTATCCTCGTTTATATCAATTCCAAAAACACGGCAGCCTGAGGCAACAAGCAGTTGTAGCGTCAACTGTCCAACCAAACCAAGTCCGATTACGCAAACACTCTCACCAATAGTCGGGCTAAGAAGGCGTATCCCCTGAAGAGCAATTGCCCCAACTACGGTAAACACCGCTGATTCGTCTGAAACGCTATCAGGAATTTTGGCGCAAAGATTTTTCGGCACGCAGACAAACTCAGCGTGGCCGCCGTTTGAAACCACCCTGTCGCCCCGGTAAAATCCCTCAACATTTCGGCCAATGCTATAGACCTCCCCGACATTTGAGTATCCGGGCAGGATACCTTCATCCATTTTGGCTCTGACAGCATCCAGTGCCGGCAATAGCCCGTCAGTCTTTATCTTGCGGATAACCTGATTAACCTTTTCAGGCTGGCTTTTTACTTTTTCAATAATCGAGCCCCTGCCAAACTCTAAAAGCATTCGCTCCGTGCCGGTTGAAATTAAACTTAGCGATGTCTCTGTAACAAGAGACTCCCTGCCGGCCTGTGGGATGGGAGAGTCAGCCAGAGAGACAACTCCGTTTCTTAAATCCTGAATTAGTTGTTTCATTTTTTTGTTAACACTGGGTCAGTTTTATCGAGTTGTTCGTTCTTCCTGTCTCGTCTTGATTTATTTTTCCTTTGGCGATTTAAAAGATTAGCATAGGGTGGTGACGTCCATATAAGAGAAATGGTTTCTTCTTTAAAATATTCACAGATATTCCTTGCATCGTCCTGGATGGGAATCTGCTTTGACATATTATGAAGATGCTCATTAGAAAGACGGGTTTTGCAAAGCTCTATATAGCTTGATTGCAAGTCAACTCCCACTGCGTTTCTGTTAGCGTCCATAGCAGCAACAAGTGTAGTCCCACTTCCTACAAAAGGATCAACAACTAATTCACCCTCATGCGTAAATAGTTCAATGACTTTTTTAGCAAGCGATATTGGGAATGTGGCAGGGTGTGTGCTCTTATTTCTTACATCTCTCTTTTCATAGGTGAATTGCCACACGCCAAGTTGGTTTTTAAGCCATTCTTTAGCTGTAAGACAGTTAATATTAGTAGGTTTACATTGGCAGATTCGCTTATAATTAATATCTAATATTTTTTTTTTATTAATATCTATTTCCACAGCTATGGGATTATAGCAACAATCTAATGATTTCTTCAATATTGATATGTGCCCTTACCTCAAAGAGAATCCTAAAACTCGTCGGCAACCTTTTAAGTGGAAAATGACTTCTGAATAAGCACCTTTATCTTTCTCTGTCCGGTTTAATACAGGGCGTTTATATTGGTTTACAATACGCATTCCGGTTCTTTCAGCAATAACAGGATATATATTGTGCTTATCATTTGCAACAAGGAAAATGTCGTAATCTTCTGCTAAAAACCTCTTACAATTATTTAGAACATCTGTGATACCAATAATATAATTTTTCTTTGCTTCGCTACTCTGCCCTTTATAAAGCGGGCCTATTTCTAAATCATCTTTTCTCTCAAACCCAAATAAATCATAAGCGTAAGCATGTTGTTCATGGTAATTGATTAGTCCTACATATGGTGGACTGGAAAAAATCCCTTTAATTTTTTGTTTATCCGCTAAATCGGCAAAAGCAGAATTTACTCTCCGAAGCTCTTTAAAAATATCTAATGTTTTGCTGTCTCCGGTCAAACAAACATGAAAAGTCTGTGTCCTCAATTCGTTAAACTGTAACAGACGTTTAACGGTATCTTTTGTGTATGTTTTCCACCATTTTATAATCGACAATATAGGCTTGCAAATCTTCCCATGTTTGGCACAATAATATGTTGATGTAACAGGTTCGTACAAAGTGGCAAGGTCTGCATGGGTAGTTGCCCGGCAGGAACGAATAGTTCTGCTCAATATGACGCTTATGATATTTTTTGTATCTTCATTTGTTATTTTTTCGATTTCGCCCATTACAAAAGCGACCTCATCCAGTATATGCTGACAATACCACTTATTGAGGAATGTGTCAGCTTTATCTTGTCCTAACTTTATATTGTAATCCGCCACAAGTTTATTGAAAGTTGGCAAAAAATCTTTTTCCTTCTCAGAACCATACATGTCTTCATTGATTTCTCCACGCTTTAACTGGTATTTGTAGTCTGGCACAGGAAAATACTTATTGTTAAATTTATAAAGTGATTGTAAAAGTTTTTCTTCAAACTCAATTGTGCGTGAGTTGGAAAGATACCCTTTTAATGCCTTGGTAATTCTGTCAATTTCGTTTTGAAGGTCAATAAGATCATATTTTAATACTTTGACGTTACCGATTAACGCATTGAATGCAGAAATGTCTATTCCTATGGAGTGCATCCCAAGTTCGCCGGCTTGTACCATGGTTGTTCCGCTTCCTGCAAAAGGGTCCAAAATGATGTCGCCCTTTTTGAAATAGACTTCTTTTTTGAAGTGGTCTGTGTGGCTGTCAAGAAAATACTCTACGAGTTGAGGAATAAATTTACCCTTATAAGGATGCAGACGGTGAACGTGTTTTGTCGTTTCGGCTTCTTTGTATTGATCGAAAGATAAAGCCCAGTTTAAATCTTCACCGAGTTGATTTTTCCATGAAAGCTCCCTTTTGCCGTTATATGAGCTGTAGTAGCGTTCTAATTCTTGCTTGGAAATCTGAGTTAAGCCATTACTCCCAAGTTTCTTTATCCGTCCATATTGGATAAGGTAAGAAATATTTGAGGTCGTTACTGTTTTACCTAAATGCTCCGTCGCCCACCCGCTGGCTTCTTTAATAGTTAATAATTCGCTATCTTCTGTATTTGTTCTTATCTCGCTAATAGCTGTTGCCCTGTTCACAATCTCTCCGGTACTGTATTTTAGCGTATTTCCATCAATGTTTTCAATCCGCAAATTACCTCAGCACGGTAAATGTACACTTCTACAGGGTCTGTTAACTGAACTGTGTCAAAACTGATTTCATAAAAGGAGATTATTGTAATATAATAATAGATTATGATAATTTTTTTGAGATATATATATTCTTTTCTGCTATCTTTCCTAATAGTATATTTTGTAACTGATATTTCATTTATAATCAGAGAAAAGCTTCCAATTATAGATGATTACCTTTATGGCAGGCGGTTTCCAACTATAAGTAAGAGCTCTACTCCGATACTAATTGTCGAGATAGATGACGAAACTGTTGAGCGACACGGGTTTTTACCGTATAAACGTTCTTTATATGGCGAGGTTATTTCAAGGATTCTTGAAGGAAAACCAAAAGTACTGGGTATAGATATTTTTTTCTATAAGATTAGAGACCTAAAAGACGATATAAAACTTATTAAGATACTTGAAAATGCAAAGTCTAACGTCGTACTTGCCTATGAAAAAGATGAATTTGGCATGTTTCTGTTAAATCAGATTAACCATGAAACAAAAGAAAAACTGTATGAAAACAACGACAATGTTACCTTTGCAAATATAAAAACAGGATATGTTTCTTATAATAATGAAGATATTGCTACTGATGTAGATTATGATATTAATAACGATAAATACTACCTGCCGTTTCCTATAGAGGTGGTAAGCAGATATCTTGGAGGCAAGGCTTATAATCCGTATGGAGACCATGAATTCGATTTTTCTTCACCTGGTATAAGATACTGTAAGCTTGGCAACATAGCTATCCCTTCTTTTTACAAAAGTATTTTCTATTATTATACACTTATTAACTATACAGACAGGAAATTCCCCTCGATACCCTTTTGGAAGGTAAAGGACGTGGAGCCGGCAGTTTTTAAAGATAAAATAGTGCTAATAGCAGCAACTGCACACCCCTTAGGCGATATACATTCAACTCCAATCTCAAAAAAAATGCATGGTATTTACAATCACGCCCACGTCATAGACATGCTGCTTAACGGAAATTTCATAACCCCGATAGAGCAAAAATATCAGAAAGTGCTTACATTTTTAACGGCTTTCGTAATTTCCTTAATAACGCTGACTTTAAAGAGATTACCGGCTTTTGGGGTAACCATTTTTTCCATCATAGTGATAAAGCTTGTAACCGACATGTTGTTTTATAATTACTTGCTATACATGTATTTTGCGCCTTTCTTATTTGCCATCCTCCTTGCCCATTTAATGGTTATCGTTTATATAAACATATTAGACGTGGTTTCAGAGGTTTCAACATAAACTGAACGCTATGTTGAAAAAACTAAAAGTATTCGGCCTTATCAATGAATATTCTACACCAGAGTTCAATACACAGCAAGGAAAAAATAGTGTAAGCGCCGTCTAGTTTATTAGCTCTGTCCATAGAAATCAGCAATTCCACAGCACTTGGATTAAAAATCCCCCTTTTTTGCACAGATTCACGGCTAAGAACATCATCAACAAGCAGGCGCAGTTCCTTTTTTAACCACCTCCTGAGGGGCACGCCAAATCCGGTCTTGGGACGATAAATTATCTCCTTTGGCAAGTCTCGCTCCATTGCTTTCTTAAAAATCCACTTACCCACCCTGCCATTTTGCTTATACTTTACAGGAAGACTAAAAGCTGTGGAGACAACATCAGTATCAATAAGCGGCACCCGCACCTCTACCCCTGCAGCCATTGCCATCTTATCCGTATAGTTAAGATTGTGGTCTGACAAGAAGTACTTTGAGTCCAGATAAAGCATCTTATTTATTGGATCAAGAGTATCCGGTAATTTGGTAACGGCTTCTAATAGTGGATTTAACATATGAGCATCCTTAAGAGCGTCAACCGTCTCAGAGCTGTAAAGTTTAAACTGCATTTTAGGCTCAGGCCAATAAAAGTACCCGGCAATACGCTCATTAATGTCTTTGCCAAAGTATCTCAAAAACCTTGAAATCCGTCTGCCTGCGGGATTAGAGTCTGGGATAACCTCTGAGAATTTTTCCACTATCCCCCTGCCCCATCTTGGAATGTTGAAAGCAAAAGTATCCAGAAGGAGTGCAAGGTGCCTGTTGTAACCGGTAAAAATGTCGTCGCCACCGGCCCCTGAAAGCAGCACCTTGATGCCGGAGTCCCTTGCTAGTTTTGAAATCGCCAACACATTAAGGGCTGCCATATCGGCCTGTGGCTCATCGAGATGGTATATCATTTTGGTTAAATCATTTGCTATCTCAGGGGTTGCATAAACAGTGTGAAGCTCAACTCCCAGATGCTCCGCTGCTTTTTTAGCATATGGAAGATCATCTGAAAACCCCTCATCAAGCATAGAGGCATCTTTAAAGCCAATTGTAAAACATTTGAGTTTGCCAGTATGTTTTTTAGCAAACGAGACCACTGCACTTGAATCAAGGCCACCTGAGAGAAACGCTCCCACCTCAACGTCTGAGACCATTTGTCTTTCAACCGCCGCCGATATTGAATCATACACTTTCTCAATTGCCTGATTCACGGAGATTTTATCAACAGGCGCATTATAAGGCAGCTCATAGAACTGCCACATTGTTTCTATCCGGCCATCTTTTACAACCATTGCGTTGCCCGGGGGCAACTTACTTACACTTTTTAACATCGTTTTAGGCGATGGTGACCACAAAAATGACAGATAATAGTGAACTCCGTATAAATTAAGGGTTTTATCCAGGCCATCATATCTGGTGAGCGCCTTCAGCTCACTTGCAAATAAAAAACCCTTTGATGAGGCCGCATAGTAAAGGGGTTTGACTCCAAGGTGATCCCGTGCAAGAAAAAGAATTTTCTTGCTTATATCCCAAATGGCAAAAGCAAAAATTCCGTTTAACCTCTTTAGCATATCAAGTCCATAGCACATGTACATGTTAAGAACAACCTCGGTATCTGAGGTGCTCTTAAAGGTAAACCCTTCCTGTATAAGCTCCCGCCGCAGCTCCTTGTAGTTGTAGAGTTCACCGTTATATGTGATAACCGCTTTTTGTGATGCGTCAAACATTGGCTGACTGCCGGATTCCGACAAGTCTATAATGGAAAGCCTTCTGTGAGAGAGGCCAAGGCCGTTTCGCTTATTGTAGTAATCACCGGAGCCGTCAGGGCCGCGATGAGAGATGGCTTCAGACATTTCATCTAAAAGTCTGCGGTTAAAATCTCCGTAAAAACCCGCTATCCCGCACATGTGGTTATAGTGGTTTCTGCTAAGAAACTCCAGACAAGTAATTGTTTTTTAAGGTTTTTTTTATCTGCGTTCATCTATGGTTAATTTTCTTAAGTAAATTGCGCCAAAGTCACTACGGTAATTGCATAAAACCACTACAAATTTCATAAAACTGCTACAGGTCATTTTATTGACTAAATGACCTGCAGCACACACGGTGTCAATGTTCGTGGTTATTGCTTTGGCTCGTAGTTCATTATCAGCAGTTCCGTTACCCTTTTCCTTTTATTCGCTCATGGTGTTGTATATGTTGTTTGCTCCTCATGGATTATGAAGTCCTTATATAACTGCCGAATCTCCGGCACATCATTTATTGAAAACATAAACTTACCTTTAATATCCTTCAGAATATCTTTTAGTTTACCAAAATTCTCTCTAAAAAATATCTCTTTACCGTAATAATCCCAGGGCAAACGCATTAGAAAAACTAAGATTTTTTTGTTATATATAAAAACAAAGTTGGCATCGGGCTATGTTAAAATATAGGAGCGGGAATGAGTTTAAGTTAAGGAGGGCATGATAATGGAAAGAAAAGGGTGGTTAAGCATAATAAGCAGGGTAGGGTTTGCCGTTTCATTAATAATATCTATTTCCACAGCCGCTTTTGGGCAGGGCAGAAGTGTGCTGCCGGTAAAGCGCTTAGACACTGTTACTAAAGCCGCTGATCCATACATATCCACACTTAGTTTTACTAATACCGTGTCTGAGTCTGAAATAATAGAAGTGTTCCCGCCGTATGAGAAAATCAGCAGGTTAAAATCTAAAAAATGTGAAAAGAAACGTCAGGTATCGGTTCACGTTTCAGTTCCCGGAGCCGGGGATGGCATGTTTAGCACAAAGTTTAGGGTAACGCAAACGAAAGACGGCCTTACATCAAGACGTGTGGCGATATATGCCAAGGAGGCGGTTTTTGTCAGACCTCATTTCAAAAAAATTCCTTCTGATGTAAAACTGTATGTTTATGGGGTACAAGGACAGCCTACAGCTCAGGGACCGGTTGAAAAGGATTTCAGAAATGAATCTGAAGGGTTTTGGGGACCGGTTGTTGCCGGTGAGTATCTGTTTATAGAGATGCTTGATAAAGGTTCTTCAACACCCGCTGACCTTGTTATTGATAAAATCAGCTATGGCGTGGTAAGCCCGTTAAGTGCAGACGGAAGTTCAAATCAACCTGTTAAAGATGATGCTCTTTCATGTAATGTGGATGTTAATTGTTCAACTGCCACAGCCGCCAACTATAAAAACAGTGTCGCTATGATTTATTTTGAAGAGGATGGTGCCGGGTATGCCTGTACAGGCTCTTTAGTAGCAGACAGCACTACTACCTTGAGAAACTGGTTTCTTACGGCAAACCACTGCATATCCACTAATACGGTTGCCAACACTTTGACAGCTTTTTTTGGTTATCGCACTACATCATGTAACGGCACTATTCCTAACCTTGCTGCTGCCACGCAAGTACACGGTTCTACCTTTATTACCGGTAAATCATACGAAAATGGTGGTTCGGATTTTACACTCCTTGAGCTTTGGAGTAACCCGCCCTCCGGAACATACTATATCGGTTGGACAACTAACGACATAGCTGAAAACGTCATAGGCATTCATTATCCTCAATCCAGTTACGAAAGAATATCCGAGGGAGTGGATTATTCCGGCTACTATTCTTACAGAGATGATTTCTGGACTGTGTTGTGGTTTTCCGGTGTTACAGAGTCCGGCTCATCCGGCTCACCTCTTATGTTGAAATCAACCGGCCAGATACTTGGGCAGCTCTATGCAGGGGATATCTACGAGTGCAAAGATTTTTTCAAACTTGATTATTACGGCAAATTTTCAAACTCTTATGTAAACGGTCTTTCCACTTATCTTGACACAACTGCAACTGCAACTGATAACATAACTCAAACACTAACCGCTCCTACAACTATCACGGCTTCAAGGGGGGGCACAATAGGTCCATTTTATGTATCAATTAAAAATAACACCACATCATCACAAAGCATTACCGCCGTATCTTACATTCTGGATTCTTATGGCGAATACGAGGGGGCACCGTTTAAGGCCACAGACACACTAAGTTCCGGACAGACTAAGTCTTTAACCGGCTCCCTAAACATACCTTCTGATACTACCAGTGGTCAGCACACTTTCATGATAGACCTGTACAACTCAGCAGATAAGATAATTGACTCCGACAGTTTTGTCTATGCTGTAACCGGAGGTGCTGGAATATTTGGAAATTCAGGCTTACGGAAAACAGGTTCGAGTATTACTCTGTATCCAAATTAAAAGATATAATACCAAGTAGCAGTCAAAAGAGTAACGAGGCGGCAAGGAGAAAGCGACACAGGCGTACTATGCTCGTACGTCAA